>JBGPSX010000104.1:0-10342 GCA_041490325.1 Bryobacteraceae bacterium
CCCACCAAATACGGCACTGAATACCTGACGTACGTCCTGTGGGCGATCACGCCGGAGGGGCGCACACGGAACTTGGGCGAGATTCTGGTGGATTCATCGAACAAGGCGCATATCGACGTCACCGCCGACATGCAGGCGTTCGGGCTGCTGGTGACTGCCGAGCCGTATTATTCGGTCACGATGCCGAGCGATGTGGTGGTGATGGAAAACGTCGTGCGTCCGGATACGATCGGAATGCGCGAACAAGTGACCGCGAGATACGACCTGTTGCCGCGCGGCGGCTACGTCATGAATTTGCAGCGCGGCCAACTTCGGTCGGTGGGATCGGACGCCGCGGCGCTTCCGTACGATCGCTATGAAGCGCTGCTGGAACTGTACCAAGCGGAGAACGCGGTGCAGATCGCGCGGTCGTTGGACGCCGATCGATATGCGCCGGAGTCCTTCAGCAAGGCGGAATCACTGTTGGAGAGTGCACGGAGCTATCAGGCACGGAAGCAAGACACGCACATGATCGTCTCGACGGCTCGTGAAGCGGCGCAAATGGCGGAGGACGCTCGCGTGATCGCGGTCAAACGCCGGGATGAAGATCGCGTGAAGCAACGACAGCAAGCTCAGCAGGAAGATCAGGCGCGGTTGAGGGCGGATCGGGATGCTGAGTTGGCGCGAGCCCAGGCTGCAGCCGAGCAGGCTGACGCCGATCGGGCCGCGGCGCGACGTGCCCAGATAGAAACTGAACGCGAACGAGAGTACGCGGCGGCACAAGCGCAAGCGGCTCCCGCACCCGCTCCCCGGAACGCGCCATTAGTTGGAACGCCTGTGCCTCGCGCGGAGCATGAGCTGACGGCTTCGCAGCGGCAAGCGCGCGCGGAGTTGTATCAGCGCTTGAACAGCATGCTCGCGACGCGCGATACCCCGCGCGGGCTGATCGTCACGGTGCCTGACTCGGTGTTTGAGGGTAAGGGCAACGTTCTGCATCCGGCCGGAACGGAGCGGCTCATGCGGATTGCGCCGATGCTGAATGGTCTCGTGGTTCGGGTGGAAGGCTACACCGACGATCACGGTACGGATGCTGAATGCGAGGGCATTTCGCACCAGCGCGCAGTCTTAGTACGAGACGTGCTGGTGAGGAACGGGCTTGCTCCGGGCGCTGCGATCGCAACCGGATTCGGCAAAGCACGGCCGATCGCTTCGAACGCCACTGTCGCGGGACGTGAACAGAATCGGCGAGTAGAGATTATTGTTTCGGGTCCAAGCATCGGCGAGATGCCGCTGTGGGATCGGACCTATCCGCTGAACTCGTCGCAGCGTTAACCACCGCCGGGCGTAGGCACGAGTGCCTACGCGGCACACAGAAGTGGGTGCGCCACGGGCTATTCGCTGGAAGCTTTCGGCGGATACGCCGGCCGGCGATACAGCATTCGTGGATCGGCAGCGGCCGGCATAGCCAGATGCATGAAGACCGCCATCATCTCATCTGAGGTCTGATCGCCCCAGGTGACTTCTTTCGATGGGTCCTTTACCGGCGGCAGCCGCAGCAGGATCTGATCGAGCAGCGTGAAAATGGCAGTGTTGGCGCCGATGCCCAGGCCCAGCGAGAGCACGGCTACAGCAGTAAAGACCGGCGATTTTCGCATGGCCCGCAGTGCGAACCGAAGATCGCTATTCATATCTCAAGGCCTCCATCGCATCCACGCGGCTGGCGCGCATGGCCGGAATGTAACCGGCGGCGCAGGCCACTGCCGTCAACGCAACCGCCGCCACCGCGAGCGTGATGGGATCGTGCGGTGTGATGCCGAAGAGCTGGGACTGGACCAGGCGCGTCAGTCCAATCGCTGCGCTCAATCCAGCCGCCACTCCAATCGCGACCAGCAAGAGAACTTCGCGCATCACCATCCAGATCACGTCTTTCTGAAACGCGCCCAATGCCATGCGAATGCCGATTTCGCGAGTCCGCCGCGTTACGGTGTAGGCCATCACGCCATACAAACCGATGGTCGCGAGCAGAGTGGCCAGAGCTCCGAATACGGTTGACAGGCCGGCGATCAATCGTTCGATCAGAAGCGATGCGGTTATTTGTTGGTCAACGGTCCGCAGGCTGAAAAGTGGCAAGTTGGCGTCCAACTCGCTTACCTTGCGCCGAATCGCAGAAAACAACTGCTGCTCGCCGAGGGACGATTTGACATACACGTTCATTTCGTTCACGCGATCTTCGGAAAGGTAAGGAACGAACATCTGAATGGGGATCTCGTCGCGCAGGTTGGTGTACTTGATATCTTTGACGACGCCGATGATTTCCATGTCGGTCTTGGTATTCGAATTGATCCCGAATCCGACGTGATGGCCGATCGCGCTTCGATCGCCATAGTGCTGCTTGGCGAACTTCTGGTTGACGATGACCACGCGTGGGACGTACTGGTCTGGATCATTGTGTTTCAAGCGATCCGTGTCTTGCGGGCTAAAGTCGCGTCCCGCGACCATCGGAACACCTAACGCTGCAAAATATCCCGGACTGATCGAATTCATATAGGGGGCGGAGCGTTTGGTGCTGGAGCCCTCCACGGTGACACCCGAATCGGATTCGTTGCCGGTAAGGATCCGCATGCTGGCAAGGCCTACGGCGCTGACTCCGGGCATCGCGTTGAGGTCGTCCGTCAAGCGGTGAAAGAAGAGCTTTGTGTTTGCGAAATTGTAGCCACTCAACGGCGGGTCGACCGTGAATACCGCGAGATTCTCAGAACGGAAGCCGGGACCGAGGTCGCGCAAGTTGCGGAGGCTGCGGATGAAGAGTCCCGAGCCCACCAGCAGCAGGAGCGAGAGAGTGACCTGGACCGTGACCAACGTTTTGCGGAATCGAGTGCCGCCACCCACGACCGAGCCGGCCTGGTCTTTGAGTGTTGGCGCGAGATCCGGCCGGGTGCTTTGCAGAACAGGGGCAAGTCCGAAGACCATACCGGTGATCAGAGAAATTCCGATGGCAAAGGCCAGGGCTCGCCAGTCCGGTACGTCGGAGACTGTCAGCGAGGCCGTGTCCGCGGGCAGGAAAGGGATCAGCAATCTGTCCGTCCATACCGCCAGCGCCAAGCCGGCCACGCCTCCGAAAGCCGCGAGCAACACGCTCTCCACCAGAAGTTGCCGGGCGATTCGACCGCGTCCGGCCCCGATCGCCAGGCGAATCGCGATTTCTTTCTGTCTCGACGTCGCCTTCGCCACCAGCAGGCTCGCGATATTCGCGCACGCGATCAGGAGCACGCCTCCAGTGATTGCCATCAAGACCCAAAGCGGCGTGGTGAGCTGACGCCGCAGGTACGAGCGGCCTTGCGATGCGGGAAGGACGTCGATAGTGTTCTTCAGAAAACCCGCGCGCACATCCGGCGAGGCGTCGCGAAAGGCTGGCTCCTTCACTTCCATTTCCAGAACGCTGTGATAATACGGCTGCAACGCCGCTTTGGCCTGCTGTATGGTGACACCGGGTCTTAGCCGGCCAAACGCATTCACCCATCGCCAGCGGCGGTTGTCCAAAGCGTCCCAGCCGGGCGTCATCTGCGCCTTCATCATGATGGGGACGAAGATTTGCGGCGTGCGCCCCAGTTCCACTCCATCGAATCCGGGCTCGGAGACGCCAACGACAGTCAGATTGTGTCCATTGATGACGATGGTCTTTCCGATGATGGACGGATCTTGGTTGAAGCGCGTCTTCCAATACGAATAAGTCAGCATCGCGACCGGGTGACCGCCCGGAACGCGATCGTCATCGGCGTTGAATGTACGGCCGATCCTCGCGTTCACGCCGAGGATTGGAAAGTATCCACCTGAAACCAGCTCTCCGTTCACACGCTCCGTGTGTCCGCCGTAACTCACGCTCATGTTGTAAGCGAGTCTCGCAAACATCCCGCTGAATACGGAGTTGTTCTGGCTGAAATCCCGATAGAGGGGATACGAAATCGCGTTGCCGCCAAAGTTATTCCCGTACTCGGTTCCACGGACCGTCAGCAGCGCCAACTGCTGCGGATCTTTCACGGGAAGAAGGTGCAGCAGGATCTGATCGAGCAGGCTGAATATGGCCGTGTTTGCGCCGATCCCGAGCGCCAGCGATAGCACGGCCACAGCAGTGAACGCCGGGGATTTTCGCAGCGTGCGCAACGCGAAACGAATGTCGCTCCAGATGGAAGTCAACATAGATTAGACTACCGACCCTCCTAGCGGTTGGTTCATCGCCAGTGGAATTACTGCGACCGGTGCAAAAGGTTACAAGAGCGGATGTTGAGGTATCGTTTGACTATGCGGCGACTTGGCTGTGTTCTGATCGCGCTTGTGGCCACTGTTTGTGCCCAGAATCCGCCGGCGAGTCTTTTCGACGGGCTGCGTTGGAGACTGATCGGGCCGTTTCGAGGAGGCCGGGCCATCACGGCTAGCGGAGTCCCAGGCGATCCCAACACGTTTTACTTTGGCGCAGTCGGCGGCGGCATTTGGAAGACCACGAACGGCGGCCTGACTTGGGCGCCGATTTTTGACGACCAGCGGGTGGCATCGATCGGGTCGCTCGAGGTGGCCGCGTCCGATCCGCGCGTTATTTACGCGGGTACTGGCGAGGCCGATATTCGCTCCGATCTTGCATCCGGGGACGGCATCTACAAATCGGTGGATGCTGGAAAGACCTGGGCCAACGTCGGATTGCGCGACTCGAAGCAGATCGGTCGCCTGGTGGTGCATCCCAAGAATCCGGATATCGTGTACGTTGCCGCGCTTGGCCATGCGTACGGACCCAATGCCGAACGTGGCGTATTTCGCACCATCGACGGCGGCCGGAACTGGCAAAAGGTACTGTATAAAGGACCCGACATCGGCGCAGTGGATCTGGCGATGGAGCCCGAGAATCCGCAAGTGATCTATGCCGCGTTGTGGCAAACTCGCCGGCCGCCTTGGAGCCAATACGGTCCGGTGGAGGGCCCGGGCAGCGGTCTCTACAAATCGACCGATGGTGGCGACCACTGGGCGCAACTCACTGGCAATGGTCTGCCGGAGGGTCAATGGCGGCGCGTAGGAATCGCGGTAGCACGGGGCACTCGTGGACGGCGAGTCTACGCGCTGATCGATTCGAGCACGGCCACCGGCCTGTTTCGGTCCGACGATTCGGGAAAGTCATGGACGCAGATATCGAATGATTCGCGTATTGACAGCCGGGCCTGGTATTTCAGCAGCATCACTGTCGATCCGAACAATCCCGATATCGTGTATGTCCCGAACGTTGCAATCTATCGTTCGTCCGATGGCGGCCGGAGTTTTGTGGTGCTGAAAGGCGCGCCGGGTGGAGACGACTATCATTACCTGTGGATCGATCCAACGGATTCGGCGCGCATGATCCAGGCGTCCGATCAAGGCGTCAGCATCAGCGTGGATCGTGGCCAAACCTGGAGCTCCTGGTACAACCAGCCGACCGCGCAGCTCTATCACGTCGTCACCGATAACCGGTTCCCGTACAGCGTCTATGGATCGCAACAGGACAGCGGTACGGCCGCAGTCCCGAGCCGCACCGATCACGGCCAGATCAACGAGTACGATCGCTTGACGGTGGGCGGCGCCGAGAGCGGATACATCGCACCCGATCCGAGGGATCCGAACATCTTCTATGTCGGGAACACGTATGGAACGCTGACGCGCTTCGACAAGCACAACGCCGCGGGACAGAACGTGACGCCGTGGCCGCTGCCGGGGTTTGGCGGTGAAATTCCGCAACGCAAGTATCGTTTCACTTGGACTTCGCCGCTGGTGTTTTCTCCTCTGGAGCCGAACACGCTGTATTACGGGTCTCAATTTGTTTTGAAAACGATGGATGGCGGGTTGACGTGGCACGAGATCAGTCCGGATCTGACGGGCGCGTTGAAGGGCAAGGCTACCGCGAGCGGGGAATTGACCATCGAAAACACCAAGGAGCGAGGCTGGGGAGTGGTGTACAGCATCGCGCCGTCGCCGGTGGCCGCAACAGAAATATGGGCTGGCACTGACACCGGTCTGGTTCATCTGACACGCGACGGCGGTAAGACCTGGACCAACGTGACGCCGAAAGGACTCAGTGACTGGAGCAAGGTCACGCACATCGAAGCGTCGCATTCCAATGCCGGCGAGGCATATGCCGCAGTGGACCGGCATCGGCTGGATGACTACAAACCGTATCTGTTTCGGACGCGCGATTATGGCAAATCCTGGACCGCGATCACGGACGGTCTGGCTGAGCCGGGCTTCCTGAACGCGATTCGAGAAGATCCGGCTCGGAAGGGCCTGTTATACGCCGCCACTGAGAACGGCGTGTCCGTTTCTTTTGATGACGGCGACCACTGGCAGTCGTTGCAACTCAATCTACCGGTCTGTTCCGCGCGCGATGTGGTGATTCATGGCGATGATCTTGTAGTCGCGACACACGGGCGCTCGTTCTGGATTCTCGACGACATCGCGCCGCTGCGCCAGATCGATAGCGAAGTGGCAGGTTCCGAGGCGTGGCTGTATAAACCCGCCAATGCGATTCGTCTGAACCCGGAAGGCTTTCAGGGAACGCCGTTGCCGCCCGAGATTCCGAGAGCACAGAATCCGCCGGATGGCGCAGTGCTTGACTACTACTTGAAGTCGGCGCCGGTAGGCGAGGTTGTACTCGAGATTCTAGACCCGAAGAACCAGGTGGTCCGGCGCTACTCTACGAACGATCGGCCAAGTTCGCGCCCACGCCGGCAAGCCATCGCGGACTTGTGGATCGTGCCGCCGCAGCTTCTCACTGCGCGCGCGGGGATGAACCGATTCGTTTGGGATCTGCGTTACGCATCGCCTGTGACTGGCGAGCCGGAGTTTGGGCAGCCGGTGCGCGGACCGCAGGTCTTGCCGGGAACGTACCAAGTTCGGTTGAACGTAGCGGGACAGAAGTATACGCAGCCAGTGAAGGTCGTGCTGGACCCGCGTGCCACTGTTACACCTATCGAATTGACCAAGCAGTTGGATTTGGGATTGAAGACGTCGCGTGACATGGGAAAAACAGTGCGGGCGATGCGTCACGTTGTAGCGCTGCGAAGGAAACTTGCTGACGTGAAAAGTAAGTCGGCGGATTCTGCTCTGCAGTCACTGATCGCAGCGGTGGACATGGACGCGGCTAAGATCGCCGGGTCGGCGGGCGGACGAAACGCGAACGCAGCTCCATCGGGATTGGGCGCGGTGCAATCGGAATTGAATGCGGTCTCAGGCGTCGTGCAGAGCGCCGACCGGATGCCGCCCGCGCAAGCCTACACGCTGTACGATCAGGCCGCGCGCGGTTTGTCGACACAGTTGGCAAGCTGGGAAGCTCTGAAGAACGGCAAGCTGGCGGAGCTGAATCGGGCATTGAAAGCGCAAAACCTGCCGGTGATCGATCTGCCGGAAGATCCAGCCGCGCCCGCTGAAGGGCAACAGTAAAGCCGATCCTGCTATTCTCAGAAATCATGACCAGATTCGCTCAGGTTACTGAAAAACTCACCGGAACTGCTTCTTGCAGTCGCGGCTCGGAATCCACGCTACACCATCACAGCTGCTTACAGAGCCGCGGCCAAAGGAAGCGGTGGTTCACGACAGTTTTTCGGCAACCTGTCGTTGCCTGCTTGCTGCTTTTCTCGGTTGGCCTTTGTGCCGCGCCGCCCGCCCGTGAGCCACAGAACGATGCGCGCCTGAAGAAATCGTCCCGCCTGCCCGAACAGAATGGCTGGATTTTCGTGCACCTCGAGGGCACGCCGGCAGAGATCGGATACCAGCATGGATATCTGCTGGCCGCGGAGATCGAGGATGTCCAACGGGCCATCAAGGTCGGATTGACGCACGATTCGAAGAAAGACTACGCGTTCTTCCGCAATACTGCTGAGAAAGTGCTCTGGCCACACGTGGAAGCACAATACCGTGAAGAGCTGAAGGGCATCGCCGAAGGATTGAAGGCGAAGGGCGTGGCGCTGGATCTTTGGGACGTCGTTACCCTGAATGCTTTTCTCGAATTGTCGCCATACTACACGGGCTGGTACGACAAACAGCATAAGCTCACGACCGAGAAAAAGCCGGTTCCGGAACATTGCAGCGCATTCGTAGCCGTGGGCAGCTATACGAAGGACGGCAAGATAGTAATCGCCCACAACAACTGGAGCGACTACATGGACGGGTCGCGCTGGAACATTATTTTCGACATCGCGCCGGTAAAGGGTTATCGCTTCCTGATGGACGGCATGCCGGGCTTGATCCACAGCGGCGACGATTTTGGCGTGAACAGCGCCGGCATTACGATCACCGAGACGACTATCGGATACTTTGCGGGATTCGATCCGAACGGCGTCCCGGAGTTTGTGCGCGCGCGCAAGGCCATGCAGTACTCCTCAACGATCGATGACTTTGCGCGCATCATGAAGGACGGTAACAATGGCGGCTACGCCAACACATGGCTGGTGGCCGATAACAAGAACAAAGAGATCGCCAGCCTCGAGTTGGGGTTGAAGCACGTGACGTTGCAGCGCACCAAGGACGGCTATTTCGCCGGATCGAATTACCCGGCCAATGAAGCGCTGATACGCGATGAAGCTAGCGACTTTCCGGTCAGTGATGGAGGCATCAGCGCCAATGCGCGTCACAGGCGTTGGGAGCAGTTGATGACGGAGAACAAGGGAAAACTCGACGTCGCCGCCGCCCAGCATTTTCTGGCCGATCATTACGACACGTTCGATAAGCAGACCACGCCCAGCGAGCGAACGCTGTGCGGACACATCGATCTCTCCGCGCGAGGATCGAAACCATGGCAGTCCGAATTCGGTCCGGCGGGCGCGGTGCAGAATAAGGCGACCGATGGAACCATGGCGGCGGCCATGTCATTCACGGCGGCGATGGGGCATTCCTGCGGGCTCGACTTCAAGGCCGCGGAGCATCTGAAGAAGCATCCCGAGTTCGCCTGGCAGAAGGATGTGTTGCGCGATCTCAATGCGCACGCCTGGACAACGTTTCGAGTCGCGCAATAGTTGGGAGGGATTTAGGGCTGCGCCGGAATTGTGAGCGAGCCCAAGTTTCCGGAATTGCAGTCGAGTAGAACGATTCGAATCTGCGCGACGTCTCGCGCCGGCGCTATGGTCTTCGAAACCACCAGACCGCGTTCATTGAGCGCATCGAAGCGAGCCTGGTCCAGTTTCAGATCGATCTTCTGCTGAGTTTTTCCCAGATCCCGCCCGTCGGCGGATTGTTGGGCGACGACGATGTCGAGAACATCGGTTCGATCCGCCTCGTTTTTCTGAAAGGCGATATTGCTGGGATCGAGCGAAATAGTGATGCGAAGCGAGCCTGGCTTTGGCTCAGCGACCCTTTCGATCCGTGCCGCAATATCGAGACCCACGGCATCCAGCGGGCTCCATAGCGCATCGCGCAGGTCGCCGGCGCGCTGCTCGTCGTTCGCGAGCGGTTCCGGATACGCGAAGTAGCCTTTGCGGTAGCGAACATCGACATCTTTCCGACTGACTCGCACCTTCAGGTCATGGAACTTGGAGTCGAGGCGCTGAGAGTCGGCGTAAAAGCCGAGCGTATACGTAACTTCGGAATCGTCCAGCGCGGTCCGAATGGCGGTTTGAATATCGTTGGTGTTGTAGAACGCGCGGCCACCCGTGTTCTCCGCGGTGTGTTCCATGGTGTGGAAGCCGATGGGCTCAATCGCGATCGCTACCGGCTTTGCCTGACTTGCGCGCGACGACATGGGTCCCGCCTGAGCGGTTAGCGCCTTTGGGGCGCTCGCGACGCCGCGCGCATCAACTGGATAGACGGCGATGCCGGCGTTATTGAGAGCTTGAGTGGCGCGCCGGATCTGCCGGTCGAATCCGGCATATACGTCGCGATTGGGTTTGTCGCGAATTTCAGCTCCATAGACGCCGTAGCCCGAGTCGTCGCCGCCAGACGAGGCGCGTATTGACGAGTTCCCCTTTGGCCGGGCCGTGCTGTTGACGGTGTCGCTATTCAGCGCATCGTTCCAGTTGGTGTTCATCTCGGCGCCGCGCTGTCCGATGCTGAATGGAAAACTGCCGGTGACCCAGATCAGATTCTTGCGTCCGGGAAAATGCCCGACATGCTGCGCGATGGCTTCCATCGCGGCCACGGTCGTATTCACACGGTCCACGATCGCGAGATCGGCGATCACGGCGTTGACCTCATTCAGCACCGTGTCGAGATCGCGGCCGAAAAGATCGTCGGATGTAAAGCCGGTGCTGGTAGGGTCGGGTTCGGAGTCTCGCGTTCTGGATAGAATCTGGCCGCTGTACTTGTTCACTGCCGCCACCAGGCGCTTCGAATCGTTCGTGAAATCGTTCAGGACCCGCAG
>JBGPSX010000105.1:0-10342 GCA_041490325.1 Bryobacteraceae bacterium
CCGGACTTGGTGATGACATTGACGGACGCCGAAGAGTTGCGCCCATACTCGGCTGAAAAATTGTTGACCGATACGCGGAGTTCCTGAACCGCGTCAGCACTGGGGCTGAAGTTCGAGACGCCGCCGCGCGGGCTTCCGTTGACAGACGCGTTGTCGACTGAAAAATTATTCGATTCAGCGCGTTGGCCGTTGGCGTTGAGGTTGACGCCATATTCAGCGGAGAAGACGTCGCCCGTAGCCTGCGCATACGCCTGCCCGCCACCGCTCGGCAAGCCGGTAACGCCGGGGGTCAAGATCACCAGCGTCATGAAGTTTCGGCCGACCAGCGGCAGTTGCGATACCTGCTTTTCCTGTATGTGTCCGGAGATTCTGGCCTCGCCAGTCTCGACCAGCGGCACTTCGCTGGTGACGTTCACTGTCGTTGTCGGGGCGCCAACCTTGAGTTGGATATTGAATGTCTTGGTCTGATCGTTCTCCAATAGGACGTTCTCGTACACGGCGGTATCAAATCCCTGCACCGAGATTCGGATTGTAAATCTGCCTGGGGGTAGCGATCCGACGCGATAGTAGCCGACGTCGGACGTCTTCACGACGCGCTTGATACCGGTTCCGAGTTGCTCGACAGAGATATCAGCGTTCGGCACGGCAGCGTCGGATGGATCGCTGACCTTTCCTTCGATGACGCTGGTGAATTGAGCCTGCAAGGCGGGTGGCGCGCTGATGGTAAGCGCCACGGCGAGCGCCCACAAAGGTGTGGTGCAGAACAATCGAGAAACGGTGCGACTTGGAACCTGAAGCATTATGCCCCTCCTAAAAATCCAGGAAAGCGTTTACATTTCACAGGGCGAACTCAAACCGAAATACCCAGCTAGTAGGAACAACTTCCCAGAAAAAGACTGTTGAAAGCCTTTTCAAACATTTATCATGAAGTCATCGTCTAGTCAATAGATATTAGTTGTATCCAAGCGCAACGAACGAAAGGAGCTTGCCGTTGTATAACAAAGGAAAGGCGATTGGTACAGGCATATGGTGTTTGCCGCGCACTTTGTGAGATATCGTACGATTACACTCTGGGCCCTCGCTGCGGTGCTCTTGCCGATCGCCTTTTCACAGTCGACAAACATCTACGAACAGGCCGCTTCCTACCTGCAAGAAGGTGACATCTCCAGCGCCATGCGAATACTCGAGCCCCGGCTCAAGGAAGCTCCACAAGATTTGAGAGCTTTGACCCTAATGGGTATGGCGCTCTCGTCCGACAACCGGCGCGAGCAAGGCAACGAGTACTTCCAGCGGGCGCTGGCGGTGAATCCAGCGTTTGCTCCGGCGCTGAGGAATCTGGCGCTGAACGAAATGGCTCTGAATCGTGCGGCTCTTGCGCGCCGGCACTTCGACGAGCTGCTGAAGCTGACCCCCCGCGACGTTATCGGGCGACTGGGCTTGGCGGAACTGGAGTTCACGGCGGGAAACTATCGCGCCGCGGTGACGAACTATGAGCAGAGCGGGGATCTGTATTTGCGCGATCCTGCAAATCTGATTCGGTATGCTCAGGCTTGCAGCGAGCTGAAACAGCCAGCCAAGGCGGGCGAAGCACTGGAACGACTGCCTCGCGAAGCCGACGCCGCGATCCATTTCGCCGCCGGCGCGCTACTTGCAAAGCTCGAGCGTTACGCGGCCGCGGCGCACGAGTTTGAGCTGTCGCGCAATGGCTATCAAAATCCGTACGACGCCGGATTCAATCTGATGTTGGCATACGTCAAAGCGGGTCAGAATGACGCGGCGGCGCGAACGGGCGAGGAACTGGTGGCAAAAGGCGAGCGGCACGCCGAGTTGTACAACCTGCTCGCGCAAGCCTACGAGGGCGCAGGCAAGACACGAGAAGCCTATGAAGCGCTGAGAACAGCGACCAGCATCGATCCAGCGGATCCGGCGAATTACCTGGATCTGATCGCTCTGTGTCTCACGCACAAGAACTACGACCTGGCGCTCGAGATCGCCGGCATCAGCGTTTCGCGAGTACCGAAGTCGGATCGGTTGCATCTCCAGCGCGGTATCGTTCTCGCCATGAAGGAGAACTTCGACGGCGCACGCAGTGAATTCGAAACGGCCGTGAAGGTGTCGCCGGACCGCAGCCTTCCTTATGTCGCGCTGAGCCTGATGCTGCTGCAAATGGATCGGCCGGCTGAGGCGGTCAGCGTGCTCAGGCAGCGTGTCCGCAAGAACCGCGACTACTTGTCGCTGTGGTTTCTCGGTGAAGCGCTCAATCGCGAAGGGGCGGCCGCGGGATCGCCCGCAGAGCGCGAGGCGATTGACGTCCTCTCTCGCTCAGTGACAATGAAACAGGACGTAGCGCCATCGCGAATTCTGCTCGCAAAACTGTTGGCGCGACAAGGCCAACTCGACCTCGCCGAGAAGCATCTCACACGAGCGCTCGAACTCGATCCGGACAACGTTACAGCCACCTACCAGCTCGCGCAGATCTGTCAGAAGAAGGGCGAGTCGGCACGCGCGAAGGAACTGTTCGCCAAGGTCAGCAAGGCCAAGGCCGAGGATCGTGAGCAGTTCACGAAAGGCGGTCTTCAGCACATCATTCGGGCAGGCTCTCAGTGAAGCCGCGCCGGCTTGCGATCGCGTTCATGGTGATGGCCGCGCAAGCGCAGGCTCCGCGTCTGGAAGAGGCGCGCGCGCACGATGCCCGTGGAGTCGAACTGGCCCAATCGGGGCGAATCACGGAAGCGATGGAGCAGTTCCAAAGTGCGTTGGAACTTGCACCGGGATTTCCGGATGCTCACTATCATCTCGCTCTCGCTCACGATCGGATGGGCCAAACCGACCAAGCGATGGCGGGACTGGAAGAGACGCTGCGGCTCAGCCCCGAGCTGATCCCGGCGCGCTATCTGCTCGCGTCGTGCTGCCGCAAACGCGGGGACTTTGAGGGCGAAATGCGACTGCTCGCGGAAATTGCGAGACGCGCGCCCGATTTCGCCGAGGCACGCTACAACTACGGCTTGGGGCTCCAGCGCGAACAGAAATCCGCCGAGGCCGTCGAGCAACTACAGGCCGCGGCTCGCTTGGATCCGAACAGCCCGCGCTATGCTCTGGCGCTAGGAGTCGCGCTGGCGAACCGGGATCCGAATGAGGCCATCAGGATATTGAAGCGCGCCGTCGAACTCGCGCCACGAGAGGCGGAGGCGCACTATAATTTGGCGCTTGCCATGGCGGCCGCTGGGGATGACGCGCGCGCCATCCGGGAATTTGACGCAGCTATCGCCCTCAACCCGAAGCTGGGCGACGCGCATCGCGGCCTGGGCGTGGCTCTTCTGCATGAGGATCGTCTGCAAGAATCCGCCGCCGAACTGCAACGCGCGGTGGAGATCACGCCAGCGGACGCCGAGGCCGCGAACAATCTCGGCATTGTGCTGCTCCGTCTCAAAGACATCGCTGCAGCGATCACTGCGCTTGAGCGCGCCGTGCGCCTGAACCCGAATCTCATCAAGGCGCATTTCAGTCTCGCGCAGGCCTATCAGCGAGCGGCCAGGAGCGCCGATGCGAAAGTGGAGACCGAGCGCGCCGCTGCGCTAACGGCGGAGCAAAGGAGTCTCGGCCGTGCCATGGTTCTGACCCAGTCAGCGCGGCAGCAGCTGAGGTCGGGCCGTGTAACACCAGCCCTCTCGTCCTTGCGCGAAGCGATCGCCGCAACGCCACAGTTCGCTGACGCTCATCTGGAGCTCGGACGCGCCTTGCTCGCAAGCGGTGATGCGGTTGCAGCGATTCGCGAGTTCCGGCTGGTGTTGAATCTGGACCCGGAACGAGCCGATGCCCACTATTCCATCGGCCTGGCACTGCTGAAGACCGGCGATAAGAAGCTTGCGTTCGAGGAACTGAAGGCTGCGGTCGCGATGGCGCCCTGTCGAGTAGAGATGATGCGCGAGCTCGGCCGCGCAGCACTCGACTCCGGGGATCGAGCGACCGCGGCTGCGCAGTTCCGACGCGTCGCCGCCTGGGACCCGCAGGATCGCGACGCGCGCAAGAACCTGGAACACTAGCGTGGCGCACGCACTCCTGCGTGCCGCGTTCACACTCAGGTGAACGCCAGGCGCGTATTTCAAACAGCCCACTACTGGGCCGTGGACCCTTCTTTCACCGTGAGAACCCGATCAACGCCAACGTCGGTCATACGATCCACCGCACCACTCGGCCAACGGATTTCGAGCGAAGCGACGCGAGTCACCTCGCCGAGCCCGAAGTGCAAACGCGGATCGTGCGCCGATTGATAGCTCATGCCGCCCTTGGCTTCGTCAGTTTGCGTGAAGCCGCCGGCGATAAGCTTGACGCGTGCGCCGATACCGTCGCGATTTGACTTGGTCCCGATCAGCCGCAACTGGAGCCAGTGATTCTTGTTTCCACCATCGTTTCGCAATAGCTGTGGCTCCTGCCCGTTGTTGGTCACCAACACATCGATGTCTCCGTCGTTGTCGAAATCGGCGAAGGCGGCCGCACGGCCCACTCGCGGCGTCAACATAGCGGGACCGAGCTGCGCGCTGACATCGTCGAACAGACCCCGAACGTTGCGAAACATGCTCTTCGCTTCGGCGTAAGTTGCATCGGCGTGCAACACTTCAACGTTATCCAGGACATGGCCGTTCGCGATGAAGAGATCGCGCCATCCGTCGTTGTCGTAGTCGATGAACCGCGTGCCGAACCCGCTCATTCTAAAATTCCGCGCTCCGATTTTCGAAAGAAACGTAGCGTCTTCAAACGAACCGTCGCCGCGATTTCGGTACAAGCGATTCAATTCAAGATCCAGATGCGTTACGAACAGATCCGGACGGCCATCGCCGTTGTAGTCCGCGGCGTCGACGCCCATACCGGCCTCGGTTTTGCCGTCATCGCTGAGCGCCGCGCCGGACTCGACTCCCACTTCATCAAACGTCCCGTTGCGCCGATTTACAAACAGAAAGTTCTCCATCGAGTCATTGGCGATGAAGACGTCCGTCCACCCGTCGCCGTTGTAGTCGAAGCAAACCACGCCCAGACCGTTGCCCGCCTTGAGACCGATCTTCGAAGCGCGACTCGCGTCAGTGAACGTTCCGTCGCCGTTGTTGTGATACAGCGTCGGCGCCTGGCCGTGATATTTGTTCGGATGGCAGTACGCCCGATGTCCGCCTTCCACGCAAATTAGATTCTTCTCAGGGGTGAAGTCGAGATAATTCGCGATGATGAGATCGAGCTTCCCGTCGTGATCGTAATCGAACCAGGCGCCGCTCGATCCCCATTTACCCAGATTCGCCACACCCGCCTTCGCCGTTACATCGGTGAAGGTTCCATCGGTGTTGTTGTGATACAAGATTGACCGCCCGTACCCGATCACATACAAATCCGGAAAGCCGTCGTTGTCGTAATCTCCAACAGCGACGCCCATGCCGAACAGTCCGGACGCGGCTACACCGGCTTTTTCCGTAACGTCAGTAAAGGTGCCGTCGCCGTTGTTGCGATAGAGTGCGCTGGTCAATGGATGACTTGGTTGATACACCTTGGTAGCGGCGCTATTGACGAGATAAAGATCGAGCTTGCCATCGTTGTCGGAGTCGATCCAAGCAGCGCCAGAGCCCATCGTCTCGATGAGGTATCGCTCCGGCGAGTGGGCGTTGTCGTGTTTGAACGTAATGTGTGCTTGCGCGGTGACGTCGGTGAATTTAACCAGCGACGACTGTTGGGCGGTGCTTGCAGGGACCTCGAGAAAACCCGTCAGGCTGATGGCGAGAACACCTGCGGCGGTTAATCCGAGCAAAAAGCGCCGCTGCCGCGGCTGGGGTGCTCCTAAGATGGCAACCATAATCGCACAACCGTTGCCTCAGACTAGAATCAGCCAACGGTCACGCGACCGGATTGGGAAACCCGTGCGACGAACGGCCCCGGCCGTGTACGCAGGATTTTGCAAATCCTCGGCAATGCAGCCAGGAAGGTCTCGGCGATCTCGATCCCTCGGAGATTTCCGGCGATCAGTACGAATACCCTGGCATTACTTGCTCGCAACGCCCCAATTTCCAAAGGGCGATATCTCAATCTTTGATCCTTCGTGAGGACCACCCAGCCCTTCTTGCCGACCTCACGCAGCCAGACACTATCCTCCTCATCGCGCGCAAAAAGCTTGTCGTGAACCCGCACATCAAGTCCAGATTCGATGAGTACTGTTCGGATGGGTTCTAGACCCAACGACCGATCGATGAAGAAGACGGTGCCGTCAGGCGGCTTCGCAACGGATTGCTTCTTCGATCGCACTGATCTCCAAACGGAAGTCCTTCGCCAGATCCGCGACGGAGTCGCCCGCCTTGTATCGCTCGTAGATGGATGAGACAGGTATACCGGTGCCGGAGATCACCGGCCGACCAAAGGAGACTTTCGGATTCATGACCACCACTCTCGGATCGGACGCGGGCGCCGCTTCCGCTTGGGTATCACGAGTAAAGGGATAGAGCTTACTTGGGAAGCCCTTGGCGTCTCGCTCGATACGCTTTAGGTACACGCCGATGATTTCCTTCATTGCTCGCTGACCTTCTTGCGACGCATTGATCAAGCCACCGTAACGATCAACGAAAAGATCCAGGCCATCCGTCTGGAAGGCCTCGTCGACGAGCGGACGTTCGATGTTGAACTCGCGCCGGACGAAGTCGAGGGCACTGCGAACCTTGGGCAGCTTCACACCGTGACGCCGCCGAATGGCTGCCAGAACATGCGCCTCAACGAGGTTGATAAAGGACAGATACTGCTTCCCCGGATCGTCCAGGTGGACTAGCGGCCGGGAGCGTTTCGATCGTCCCGCGACAGGATAGAGCCGACCCGCCACCCAGCTACGCAACGTCTCCTCGGGCATGCGTAAGTAGTGTGCCGCCTCAGCCACCGAGTAGGCTGGCAGCCGGCGTGGATCATTTGTCTCGCGGCGCAACTCAGTTGTCTTGAACGCCATTGCCTATCAAACATTATCGATCTTCCGTGTTCGTATAAACAAGTGTTCTGGATGACCAATATGATCTCCAAACAGAGGATGAGCGAGCCGAGCCCAGACGAGAGTACGAACCTGGCTCCACAACCTCATGCGCTAAGATGGCGTCTGAGTGTATGGAATCCGGGGTCGACATCACGCTGCTGCTCGAACAGTGGCGCGCCGGAGACCAGGCGGCCTTCGACCGGCTCGCGCCCGCGGTCTACGACCACTTGCACGAAGTCGCGTCCAGCTATCTATTTAGAGAGCGGCCGGACCATACGCTACAAGTCACCGGCCTGGTTCACGAACTGTTTCTCAGGCTGTTGCAGTCGCAGGGAGTCACCTACAAGGACCGATCTCACTTCTTCGCGTTCGCCGCCAAGGTGATGCGCCGCATCCTGGTGGATCATGCGCGCGAGCACAAATCGCAGAAACGCGGCGAAGGCGCCGAGCGAGTTCCCTTTACCGAAGAGCTGGCCTGGGTGGATATGCGATCGCCCGATATGTTGGCCCTGGATGCCGCTCTCGACGAATTGGAGCAACTGGATGAGCAGAAGGTCCAGATCCTCGAGTTGCGTTATTTCCTCGGCGCGACTGGCGAAGAGGCCGCGGAGTTGCTCGGCTTATCGAAATCCACGGTCGACCGTTCGGTGCGATTCAGCATCACCTGGTTGCATCAACGCCTGACTCGAACCGACGAGAAATAACGCCGACCCCTATGAGGTTCGGATGAACAGAGAACGGCACCAGCAAGTCGAGAGGTTGTTCGACCGCGCCTTGGGCTTTTCCGATTCGTCGGCTCGCGATGGATACCTGAAGGAAGCCTGCGCAGGCGACCCGGAACTGGAAGAGGAAGTACGCCGGATGCTGAAGAGCTACGATTCCTGGACCAGCGGGCTGAATCTGCCAGCACCGGCCGTGATCCGATGCGGCCCTTATGAATGCGAGGAACTGCTGGGGAGCGGCGGCATGGGCTCCGTGTATCGGGCGCGACGTGTCGACGGGCAGTACACGCAGGAAGTCGCGATAAAGTTTCTGCGAGGTTCGCTCCGGAACGACCTCTACCGGGCACGGTTCGTCACCGAACGCCAAATCCTGGCGCACTTGAATCATCCGAACATCGCCAGGCTGCTGGACGGGGGCATGACCTCCGAAGGCGAGCCGTACCTGGTGATGGAGTACGTCGAAGGCGAAGCGCTCGATCTTTACTGCGATCGCCACAAGCTGACAATTGACGCGCGCATCGCGCTGTTCCAGCAGGTTCTCGACGCAGTGGACTCCGCGCACCGGAATCTCGTGGTGCACCGCGATCTGAAACCTTCGAACATTCTGGTGACACGCGAAGGCTTAGTGAAACTGTTGGACTTCGGAACGTCCAAGCTGCTGGCCGAAGATGCGACGGTTACCGAGGCGGCAATTCTGACACCTGCCTATGCCAGTCCGGAGCAGTTGCGCGGCGAACCAGTAGCAACCACGAGCGACGTGTTCTCGCTGGGGGTCGCATTGTTCAGATTGCTAACCGGCAGCGATCCTTTCGGTGATTCGAAGTCCTATGCCGGCAGCCTGGAACGCGCTCTTCGAGAGACCACGCCTTCGCGTCCGGAAACCCTGATCGATCACAAGGCCGCCGAAGCGAGATCGAGCACGCTCGCCGACTTACAGAAGCGGTTAAGAGGCGACCTCGCCAGCATCTTGCAGAAAGCCCTGGCACATGACGCAGCCGAGCGTTATCCATCAGTGGCAAGTTTTGCGGAAGATCTGCATCGCTATCGCGATCAACGGCCGGTGCTGGCGCGGCGCCAGACCTGGGCCTATCTCACCGGAAGAGCGCTCCGCCGCCATATCCGCGGAGTCGCAGTGGCCGCTCTTCTGGTCATTGCATTGGCCGCCGCGGCGATATTCTCCGCCCGCCAGGCACGTCTAGCGCAACACGAAGCGAACCGCGCGCAAGCCGCGAATCGATTTCTGACTGATCTCTTCGAGATTCCGGTCCGAGACTCAGCTACACGCCATGATCTGACGGTGCGTGAGCTGTTAGAGTTGGCCGAAAAACGCGTCACGCCCGTACTCGGCGCAGACGCCGCTGTGGCTGCTGATGTCGACTATGTACTGGCAGCCGGGTTGCACTGGCAGGGGGCTGCCGAGCAGGCTCGAACACTGCTCAATCGGGCGCTGGAGCGATCCAGGAAAGCGAACGACATCCCTAGACAAGCGCTGGTGATGGCGCTGTTGGGCTCGATCTCGTTCGAGTCCAACCAGCCCGATCAAGCCTGGAAGGAAGCTCTCGACGCGCTCGATCTCTGGAAGGGTCATCAGAAAGACTTCACTTCCACGCAGGCTGTCGGAGTGCTCCACGACGCCGCCACCACTCTCTTGTACATTCGCCCTTCGGATCCCGGTCACCGCAAGTACTTCGAGCAGGCCTTGGCGCTCGCGCGCCGCTATCCGAACGACGTGCCATCTTCTTCGCTTTCCGCGTGCCTGCAAAAACTCGGGGAATCTTATATCAATGTGGATCGGCGCTATCAAGATGCATATCCGTTACTGAAGGAGGCGGTTGCCATCAATCGCTCCAATCCCGCGCGAGGCGACCTTCTGTTTTCCAGTCTGCAGAGTTTTGGACGAGTAAATCGCTTTCTGGGCCGTTACGACGACGACGAAAGGGCGCAATGGGAGGCCTATCAACAAAGCATGCGGATGAACGGGCCAAAGCACCCTGGCACGATTTCTCAGCATTCCATCTGGGCCCAGAGCCTTTTGGGCGCTGGCCGAATCCAGGAAGCCTACGATCAATCGCAGCAGGCGTTGACGGACATGCGAGTCCTGACGCCGGCGCGCGGCAGTCCTTTGCTTTGGACAAATCTGTCCATAGCTTCGAACGCTGCTTGCCTCAGCCAGCGATTCGCCGAGTGTGAAACATTGGTGCGCGAGGCGATTGAAACCCTGGGACCCAATCCCAACACGAACGACCTTCGGCTCGCGGACGCGCGTGCCAATCTAGGCCTGAGCCTGTCCGGCCAAGGCCGTCACGCGGAGGCGCTTCCGCTGATCCAGCACGCGCTGCGTTTGAACGAGTCGCTAAAACGGCGCCCGCTCTATACGGCCGCGTTAGAAGCAGCGCTCAGAAACTCCTCTCAATAAGCGCACCGCCCCAACGCAGTGCTCGTGACTCAGTTTTATGCCGGATTTCGCTCCTGGAAGTAAGGAGGTCACCCTGATGAAGAAAGGTACATTCCTTCCTCGCCTGGCATCTTCAGCACGCAATCGGGAACCGGGCAGGCCATTGCGATTAACCCCGATGGATCGCTGGCCGGACCGGCCGGATCGATCCCAGGAATTGCAGTTCGGCCCACGACGCCC
>JBGPSX010000106.1:0-10264 GCA_041490325.1 Bryobacteraceae bacterium
ACGACGTGGCCCAGGATGATGAGACCCTTCTTGTTGTTGGAGCTAATCAGGTCCTGAGCGTACTCCACGCCTTCCCACTCGCGTGATTCGCCAATGACGAGGACGTCGACGTCCGGCCGTGCGAAGGCTCGCATGGTGGCTGGCAAACTCGAAAATCCCGGATTCAACGCGACTCTCGCGACCCTCGTGTCAGGCTGACCCACGACTCTGACAATGCGAATCTTGAGCCGGTTCTGAAGGTCTCGAGCGATGGCCTCGAGCGATGTCACGGGCACATCGAAAAGACCATCGCCTTCCGGACTGCGATATTTTTCCCACGCGAGCGCCTTGACCATTCCGCTCGTGATCCCATCGGGCCGGCGAGCATGCCAGTGGTCATGAAATCTCCAAACCACCATGTCGTTGCCGGAAATGAAGCTCAGCTTGGCTGCCAACACCTTGTCGTTCGAAAAACTCTGCGTATTGTCATCGTGGTTGTAAAAAGTTGGCTCATGCGTGATGACCAGATTCTTGCCCGATCGGGCTGCGCGCTGAAGCACGTCCAAAGTTGCCATCATGGTCGTCGCAACTCCCTTGAGCGGGGTGTCCGGATTGCCGGCCTTGAACGTGTCGACCGTCGGAGTCTTCCAGGGAACGCCGATGTTTTGCTGTATCCGTTCAATCAACTGGCGCGCAGTGAGACGGTTGCCGCCCTGCGCAAAGGTCGTCTTTACGGCGCACAGCGCTGGCGTTGCGAGAGCGAGGAAACGCTTTCTGGACAGAGTGGCTGACATAAATCTTTGTCATCATCTCACTCGTTTGCCAACCGCTGCAAGGCTTCGGGCCCCCGGGAAGAGAAAATCGAATCGATTCGATTTTCACGGCCGGAGCACATCGGAGGTTTCTTCTATTGAAACTATCTGCACACGCTTCGAATAATTCGACAGTTTCAGTTTAGGGCACAAACACTTTTATCTCACACGATCTGAAGGGTTCTCCCTGAAGTTTTGCAGTTCAGTCAGTGAATCATGCCAGCTGCCTCGGAAAAGGATTGCCGCCGCCTGGTTTTACGTGTGAATATTGCAAAACTCGCCACAGGAGGCAAAACGCAAGAATGCTATCCCCACGTTGGGTAGTTCTACCCCTTATTCTGGCCGCCGCGGCCTTCGCACAATTGGACAACGCCAGTATCCAGGGCACCGTCCTGGATTCATCTGGCGCCGTGATCGTGGGTGCAACAGTGTCCGTCCAAAACCAGGGGACCGCGGCCACTACAGTGGTGCACTCCGACACCAACGGCAACTTCGTCGCTCCGGTGCTTCCGGTTGGCACATATAGCGTGACTGTGTCGGCTCAGGGCTTCAAGACTTATGTGCGGAAAGACATCGCGCTGCGTTCAGCGGATCGCACCCGATTGGAAATCGCGCTTCAACCCGGCGACGTCAGCGAGCGCGTAAGCGTGACCGGCGAGGCGCCCATTGTCGACACCGCGTCCACGACACTCGGCGGAGTGGTCAGCACGCAGCAAATTGCAGAGCTTCCAGCGAACGGCCGCAGCCTGACCTCCTTCCTAGGCCTGGTGCCGGGCGTATTGATGCTGGCGGGCGGGAACGGTCGAAGCATGAACGGCGCCGGCATTAATCGCCTGTTCGAATCGGGAACGCGATTCTTAGTGGACGGGGGGGAATCCGGTCAAATCGATTCCGATCTTCCAGACAGTGCCTACGCATCGCAAGCCCGAGTTACGCGCGCGAGCGTCGACGCCGTCAGCGAGATCCGCATTCAAACCTCGGCGTTCTCTGCCGAATATGGAGAAGCCCTGGGCGCTGTGGTCAACTTCATCACGAAGTCCGGCACCAATCAGTATCACGGCAGTCTGTTCGAATACTTCCGCAACGAGAAGATGGACTCGCGCAACTATTTCAACGTCGCGCCGCAACTGAAGCCACCATTCCGGCTGAATCAGTTTGGAGGCACGGTGGGCGGTCCCATTATTCGGGACAAGCTCTTCTTCTTTGCGAACTATGAGGGCGTCCGCCAAAGATTGGGCATCACTCAGAATACGTTCGTTCCAACCGCCGCGTTTCGCGCCACGCTTTCTCCGGCTCTGCTGCAAGCGGTGAACCTGCTGCCACTTCCGAACGGACCCGACTCGCCCAGCGAGCCCCGGCTGGGGACGTTCGCCAAGAGTTACTCCAACGCGCTGAGTGAAGATACTTTTTCGGTGAAGGTTGACGACACGATTACCTCAAAGGATCGCCTTAGCGTTCGATACAACTACAATAAGTCGTTCACGAAATCGTGGTTCGGAATCGCCGACGATCAATTCCGCCCTGTGGACAGCCTGCTGCAACTCGGCAAGATCAATTACACGCGAACCATATCTCCCACACTGTTGAACGAAGCTGGCTTCGCACTCAACCGAATGCGCACCGATCCGCGCGCAGGCGCATCGGACGCGATCTTGACCTTCCCCCAAGTTACTGTCACCGGCATGGCATTCATCGGACCGGTTGCCAACGATCTTCTGGTTTCTAATGAATCGCGGACCGGCTTGGAAACATTAACCTGGATCAAGGGCCGGCAGCAGATCAAGTTTGGCTTCCAGATCGTACACAATCACGCCCGCAAGGCAGCGCTCTTTCAGCGAGCGCTGGTGTATAACAATCTCAATGAATTTGCCGCCAACAATCCTTTTTCCGCGGCAACACGCGGAATGGGGAGGGTCGGCCTGAACAACAGCCATAACCACTTCTTTGTTCAGGACGACATTCAAGTGAACCGGCATTTGTCTGTAAACGCCGGTCTCCGCTATCAGCTCGACACTCCCCCCAGCGAGGATTTCCATCGCATCGCGAATTTCAATCCGGCCACCGGCGATCTCACGGACCCGAATAAAGAGTTTTTCCATGCCTCCAAGCTGAACTTCGCGCCTCGGATTGGCTTCGCCTACACGCCGTTCCTGAATGGCAAGACTGTCATCCGCAGCGGTTTTGGAATATTCCACTCTGCCATCAATCCGGCCATGGCGCAGATCAGCGGCCTTCCGTCCATCAGTCAGGCAGCGATTGCAGTTCGCCCGGGAATCGGCCTGCCGTTCCCCAACGTCACTCCAGCGACCGCGGGACTTTCGATGTTCGCGGTTCCGCTGAATTTCAGGACGTCGTATACCGAGAACTGGAATCTCAACATCCAGCAAGCGATCGGCGAAAATATGCTGCTGCAGGTAGGATACGTGGCCAATCGCGGACTGCACATCAGTCCCTACCAGGAGATCAATCGGATCAATCCTCTCACCGGCACGCGGCCCTACGCTCCCAAGTTTTCCAGCATCAACGAGTTTTTTAACGGCGGGCATTCCAATTACAACAGCCTGCAAGCCACCTTCCGGCGCCGCTTCTCGCACGGCCTCACCTTCAACGTCAACTACACCTGGTCACACAGTCTGGATTCCGGGATCAACTCTTCAGTGCAAGACGACGCCAACTTCCGTTCCGACTACGGCAACGCGGAGTACGATGTGCGCCACGTTTTGCAATTCGACTATACCTATCAGATACCTGCTGTCCCGATGATTCCCAAAGTGCTGGGGAGTGGTTGGCAGATCAACGGCATCACGGTGATGCGATCCGGATTGCCTTACTCGGTAACTTGCGGCTGTGACTCGGCCGGCGTCGGCAGAACCGCATCGAGAGCCGACCTTGTTTCCGGCGTGGATCCGATACTGTCCAACTTCGATCTGCCCACGCGGCAACTCAACATAGCCGCATTCAAAGCGCCGGCCACAGGCAAGTACGGCAACCTTGGCCGCGACACTTTCCACGGCCCGTCTGCCTTCAACTGGGATCTTTCGCTATTCAAGAACTTCAAGATTACGGAAGCGCAAGCCGTTCAGTTCAGAGCGGAGGGCTTCAACATCTTCAATACTCCGCAGTTCGCCAATCCGTCGGCGACGCTCAGCTCGCCCGCAAATTTCGGCCGGACTCTGAGCACCATCGGCGCGGTGGGAGGCTTCGGCAGCAACCGGCAAATCCAGTTCGCTCTCCGCTACTCGTTCTAAGATCGGGATTCGGGGAGGGAAGCTGGGGCGCCACTTGCGGCGCGGGACCGCGGATTATCCTGGAGGTATCGTTATGTCCATTCCAAACAAGAGCAGGCTAGTCCAGCCATTGGTCCGTGAAGACGGCGTCCATCGTCCTGCAACGTGGGATGAAGCGCTCGGGCGAGTGGCCCAGGCCTTTGAGGCGCAACTGAAGAAACACGGCCCGCAGGCATTCGGCATGTTCAGTTGTTCGAAGACCACGAACGAGCTGAATTACATCGCGCAGAAATTCGTTCGCACAGTGATCGGCAGCAACAATATCGACAGTTGCAACCGCACTTGACATGCGCCCAGCGTCGTCGGTCTGGCGACGGTCTTTGGAGTAGGAGGGGGTACCAGCTCGTACGCCGAGATAGAAGCCGCGGACGTGATCCTGTTGTGGGGTTCGAACGCGCGGGAGACGCACCCGATCTATTTCCATCACCTGCTGAAAGGAGTGCGAAACGGCGCACGGCTGTATGTAGTCGACCCCCGGCGCACGGCCTCGGCGCAATGGGCGGACGTGTGGATGGGTCTCGATATCGGTTCCGACATTGTGCTGGCCAACGCGATGGCGCGTGAAATCATCGTGGCCGGGTTAACCCACGAGTGGTTCGTCGAGCACGCCACCAGCGGCTTTGCGGCCTACCGGAATTGCGTGGAGCAATATACTTTGGAACGGGCTGAGCGAGAGAGCGGCGTCCCCGGGACCGTGATTCGAGAGTGCGCGCACGCATATGCCCGCGCCGAACGCGCGCAGATCTGTTGGACGCTCGGGATCACGGAGCATCACAACGCCGTCGACAACGTACTGGCTCTGTTGAATCTCGGCCTGTTGACCGGACACGTGGGCCGGTACGGCAGCGGCTTGAATCCGCTGCGTGGACAAAACAACGTGCAGGGCGGAGGCGATATGGGCGCGATACCGGATCGACTGCCCGGCTTCCAGCACGTGGAGAACGATGAGCTGCGAGGCGCTTTCGAACGCGCCTGGGGAGCTCGAATCAACCCACGCCGGGGATTGAATCTGAGTGCGATGTTCGAAGCCATGGGGCACCGCGAGCTGACTTGCCTGTACGTGCTGGGCGAAAATCCGGCCGATTCGGAAGCAGACCGTCAACAAACGCTGAAGCGGCTCGGCGGGCTTGAATTCCTGGTGGTTCAAGATCTGTTCTATACCAACACGGCCGCTCTGGCCGATGTCGTCCTGCCGGCAGCGGCGGGTTGGTGTGAAACCGAAGGCACCGTCACCTCCAGCGAGCGCCGCGTGCAACGTGTACGCCGGGCTGTCCCTCCGCCGCCGGGCGTGCGCGATGACATGGAAATCATCTACGAGTTGGCCCGCCGCCTCGGCCACGATTGGGGAGAACCGCATGCGGAATCGATCTGGGACGAAGTTCGCGGGCTCAGCCCCATGCACGCCGGCATGAGCTATCGCCGTCTGGAGGAACTCGGCGGGATTCAATGGCCTTGCTACGACGAATCGCACCCGGGCGAGATGTACTTGCACAGCCGGCTATGGCAAATGCCTCTCATTGGTCCGCGCGCGCCATTCACTGCAGTCGAGTTCTCGCCTCCGGTGGATCAACTCGATCAGGATTATCCGATCCGCCTCACTACGGGACGCCGCCTGGACTGCTATAACACCAATGTGCAGAGTGGAGGGTACGCATCGCCGCTACGCCGCGGCGAAACACTCGATCTCTCGCCAGAGGATGGCGAGCGTTATGGCGTGCTGGATGGTGAGAACGTGCGAATCGCGTCCCGGCGCGGATCCGTAGTGGCGCCCGTGCGCTTCGATCCAAGTCTGCGCCCGGGCCTTGCCTTTATGACGGTTCACTTCCACGACCAGGTAGCGACCAACAATCTGACCATTGACGCCGTTGATCCCAAGTCCGGCACTTCGGAATTCAAGGCCACGGCGATCCGAATTGAAAAGTTCTCGGAAAACTAGTGGATCTGCACCTCAGCGACGCTCGACCGACGGCTGAGGAAAAGGCCGCCGTCGATGTTGAGCTGGGCCCGCCCGAATCCGGCTGGCAGGGCGGCGCTCGACAAATCGAGGAAGAGGGCCGCGTGGCCTTCGGTGGCCGCGAAGCACGCTCCCGAAGACATCTGCTGCTGCCGGTGCTGCACGCCGTCCAGGCGCGCGCCGGCTGGATCAGCCCGGGCGCTCTGAACTACGTTTGCTTGCGACTGGATGTCGCGCCCGCGGAGGCTCACGGCGTAGCGTCCTTCTATGGAATGTTCGCGCTGGCCGAGCAGCCTCCCGTGGTGGCGCATGTTTGCGACGACATTGGCTGCATGGTGCGGGGCGCGGAAGCAATGTGCACCGAGCTTCAAACCAAGCTGGGCCCTGCGGGCGCCGAGTGTAAGGATGGTGGGGCGGTCTGGCACCGCAGCCCATGCCTGGGCCTGTGTGAGCGCGCTCCCGCGGTCTTGATCACGGGCGCCGGAGCGAATCCCCGCGAATGCGTCCTTGCTCCCGCGACGCCGGGCGCCGTGCAAGCTTCGATCAGCGAGTCGGTGGCCGGCCATTGGCCGTCTGAACCCGATGTTTTCAACGCGCAGCTCTCGGCTCCCCAGGCCGGCGGAGCGAACCTGCGCGTGCTGCGCCGTATCGGTGAGGCTAGCGGCGTGTCAACCTTGGACGACTATCTGCGACTCGGCGGCTATCAAGCGCTGCGGCGGTCACTCGATCTGGGGCCGGAAGGCGTGGTGCGCGAAGTGCTGGAGTCCAAGCTGGTCGGGCGGGGTGGCGCGGCTTTTCCGGTCGGCAAGAAATGGGATGCTGTCCGCCAGCAAAGCAATCGCACAGGCGCACGGTATGTGGTCTGCAATGCCGATGAATCCGAGCCGGGAACGTTCAAGGACCGCATCGTAATGGAGGGCGATCCCTACGCAGTCCTGGAAGGGATGACGATCGCCGCGCTAGCGGTCGGCGCGGAACATGGCTATGTCTACGTTCGCGGCGAGTATCCGTTCGCCACGCGCCGTCTCCGCCAGGCCATTGAGTCGGCCCGCGCGCGAGGATTATTGGGTGACAACATTCTCGACAGCGGACTGCGTTTTGACATCGAGGTCCGCAGAGGAGCTGGCGCTTATATCTGCGGAGAGGAGACGGCGCTGTTCAATTCCATCGAAGGTTACCGGGGTGAACCTCGCAATAAGCCTCCTTTCCCGACGCAAGCAGGTTTATTCGACCGCCCGACTGTGGTCAATAACGTCGAAACGATCGTTAATATCCCTGAAATTATTCTTGCTGGCGGCGCGGCGTACGCGTGCATTGGCACAGAAAACTCTACCGGGACTCGTTTGTTTTGTCTGTCCGGTCATGTGGTCCGTCCCGGCGTGTACGAGGCCGCCTTCGGGATCACACTCGGTGAGATGATCGATCAGGCGGGCGGCCCCGGAGGCAATGGGCGTCTGCAAGCGGTTCTGCTGGGCGGCGCCGCGGGCGCCTTTGTGTCCCCGAGTGAACTGAACATGCCGCTTACATTCGAAGGCGCGCGCGCTATCGGAGCCACGCTAGGATCGGGAGTCATCATGCTATTCGACGATTCAGTTGACCTCAGGCAGATACTGCTCCGAATCGCCGCGTTCTTCCGCGATGAGAGCTGCGGGCAGTGCGTTCCCTGCCGGGTCGGTACCATGCGGCAGGAAGAGGCATTGCATCGCCTTTCAAGCCGGCAGCCGCTCGAGTCGGTGGCCGAAGAAATCCGTACTCTGCGCGAGATGGGGCAAGCCATGCGAGACGCCTCGATTTGCGGGCTGGGCCAAACCGCTTCGAGCGCAATCGAATCCGCGCTGCAACGCTGGAGTCTTTTTGCATGAATGACCGGAGTCTGTTTGCATGAATGACGCCCCGTCGCCGATGCAGCCTGTTCCGCGCGGCCCGATCCCGGAAGCTCCGTCGCGCGCTACGCGCCGAATCGAAGCCCGCATTGACGGTAAGACCGTGTCGGTAGCGGAAGGCGCGACCATTTTGGATGCCGCCCGCGAGGCAGGCGTCCATACTCCCACGCTCTGCTTCCTCGAAAACCTGGCGCCCGTGAATGTCTGCCGCGTTTGCGTGGTTGAACTGGAAGGATCGCGAGCGCTTGTTCCTGCTTGCTCGCGCAAGGTGGAGCCGGGCATGATCATCCACACCGATTCCGAACGCGTGCGGCTCAGCCGGCGCTTGGTACTGGAATTTCTGGCCTCTTCCGTGGATGTCTCGACGGCGCCCGAATTTCAAAGCTATCTAGAGCGCTACTCCGCGCGCCCAGAACGATTCGGCGTTTCCGCCGCCACTGTGGCGCAGCCTCCCAAGATCGACAACGATCTCTACATCCGCGACTACTCGAAATGCATCCTGTGTTACAAGTGCGTGCAAGCCTGCGGCGTGGAAGCGCAAAACACGTTCGCGATCGCGGTGGCCGGCCGGGGATTTTCGGCGCACATCGCCACCGAGTTTGACGTCCCATTGCCGGGTTCGGCTTGTGTTTATTGCGGGAACTGCATTGCCGTATGTCCTACCGGCGCGTTGATGTTCAAGTCCGAATATGACATGCGCCAGGCGGGAACATGGGACGAGTCCCGGCAGAACCGGACGGACACAGTCTGCCCCTATTGTGGCGTTGGCTGCAATCTGACACTGCACGAACAAGACGGCCAGATCGTGCGAGTCAGCTCACCTCTGGACCACAGCGTCACGCACGGAAATCTTTGTATTAAAGGTCGCTTTGGCTGGCAATTCGTGGAAATCCAGCCGGCGCCGGGCAGGCAAAAGGCCTAAACACCGCCATCACGCCGGCTCGTCCCGATAGATCTTCGCGGCTTCCACGTAGCGCTTCGCGTGCTCGCTCGCCCGTTCCCGTTCTTCCTCGGTGACTGGCCGCACAACCTTCGCGGGAACACCCATGACCAGGCTTTGCGGGGCTACTTCCGCGCCTTCCATAACGACCGCGCCGGCGCCAACAACCGATCCCCGTCCGATCTTTGCTCCGTTCAGAATCACCGCGCCGATTCCGATCCAGCAGTCGTCTTCGATGGTGCATCCGTGCACAGTCGCACGATGTTCAACTGTCACTCGATCGCCGATGTTGAGCGGGAACAACTCCGGCTCGCAATGCAGAACGCAATTGTCCTGAATATTCGTTTCTGCGCCAATCCGGATCGAATTGACGTCGGCGCGCGCGCTGACATTCGGCCAGATGCTGGAGCGTTCGCCAACCACTACATCTCCGATCACCTGGGCGCTTGGATCGATATACGCAGAAGCCGCAATCCTGGGCACAACGCTACGATAGGGGCGAATCATGACGGTTTCGATGCTAGCACAACGGCGAAATTCGGAGTCGGCCCTGCCAATCGAGGTTCGCTAGCGCCGCTCAAGCGGGTCAAGGCAGGTAATCTAATCGTTTCGAAATTAGCACTCATAGTCGCCAGTTACGCGGTGGGAATGCACCAATCCCAAGCTTCCGGAATTCAATTTCGGCGGGCAACTTGACCCCTAGATCAGACCGAGATAAACTTGGGGATCGAAGGCGTTGCCGAGATTGAATCGTTTCACGACGACCGATTCCGGTGAACTGATAGAGTCCCTTTCAAGTTCGTTGCCTTCCGGGTAAGCGGCGGTTAAAGTTTGGTCAAACAGGTTCGCTCTTTTTCGGGGATGTCACGTCAGTCTACTGCTGCGCGGTGCTTGAAACCCGACCCGGCGTGGGTCCAGGATGCATTGGTAGCATGAAGACTACGTCTGAAAATACAAGGGCGGTTGTTCCTCAGCCGATTCGTGTACTGGTAGCCAAAGTCGGGTTAGACGGTCATGATCGGGGCGCCCGAGTGGTGGCTCGTTCGCTACGCGACGCTGGGATGGACGTAATCTACACGGGGCTGCATCGCACTCCGCAAGAGGTAGTCATCGCCGCAGTCCAGGAGGATGTCGACGTTCTTGGCGTCAGCGTTCTTTCGGGTGTCCACCTGACCGCATTCCCGCTGATTATCAAGCTTCTTCGAGAGGCCGACGCCGAGGATATCTTGGTGGTGGCCGGCGGCGTTATACCGGATGAAGACGTCCCCACATTGCTGGACATGGGAGTGGCAAAAATATTCAGCCAGGAAACTCCCATGGACACGATTCCGCAAATGATCCGCGACCTGGTAAGCGCCCGGGGTCCCCGGTAAGCTCATGCCGGGGATAGATCCGGTTGAGTTAGAAAC
>JBGPSX010000107.1:0-10262 GCA_041490325.1 Bryobacteraceae bacterium
AAAGCAAACGGCTTGGTCACCACCGCCACCGTCAGCGCATTGAGTTCCTTGGCGAGGGACGCCACCACCGGCGCTGCGCCAGTTCCCGTCCCGCCGCCAAGCCCAGCCGTGACGAACACCATGTCGGCGCCCTCCAGCACTTCAATAATGCGCTCGGTATCTTCGAGCGCGGCCTGCTTTCCCAGTGCCGGGTCTGATCCCGCGCCCAATCCGTTGGTCACCTTCGACCCGATTGCGAGCTTGTTCGGAACCGGCGACGCATTCAATGCCTGGACGTCGGTGTTGAGAATGTGAAACTCGACGCCGGTGAGGCCTTCATTCATCATCCGCGCCACCGCGTTCGAGCCTCCGCCACCGACACCCACCACCTTGATCTTGGTGCCTTGCAGAGCCTCTTCCTGGATCGCAAATTTCAAAGTGTCCATTCGAATTCTCCTCTAGCCTTCAGCATTCTTATCCGCTCGCTCGCCGGTGGGCGAGTTATCGAAACAACAAATTCATCAGTCCGGGAGCCTTGCGCTTGTGCTCCCGGTTCGTCTTCAATCGCGCTGAGTACTTCGCAAGACCGGCAGCCGTGGCCCATGCCGGAGTGCACAAATCTTCTGGCAGACCCTCGATTCCCGTCGGGAGCGCATTGCGCGCCGGGCAATTCAGCACTCGCTCGGCCATGTCGCACATGCCGTTCAGCAGCGCTCCGCCGCCCGCCAGAATGATGCCCTCAAGCAGCTTCTGCTCCATGCCGATCGTCACCAGCTCCGAGCCCACGTGGATGAACAATTCTTCGGCACGCGCTTCCAGGATCTCGTTCAACTGCTTGCGCGGCGCCTCGCGTGGCGCGCGGCCGTCCTGCGACGGTACCTCGATATAGCTGTTGTCGGAGGTAAGCCCGAGGATCGCGCAGCCGTATTCCACCTTCAGGCGTTCGGCATCGTTGTACTGCACCGTCAGCCCCACCGCAACGTCGCGAGTGAAATGATCGGCGGAAATGGGAAGGCTGCGCGCCAGCAACACCGCTTCGCCGTCGTAGACCACCAGATCGGTCGAGTCCATGCCGATGTCCAGCACTGCCACGCCGCGATTCCGATCGTCGCGCGAGACGGCGGCGTAGGCGGCGCCCACCGGTTCGAAGACGCTTTCCTCGGCGGCGTATGCCGACTGCTGCACCGCATACAGGATCGAATCATGCTCCTGCTCGGACATCGTGACCAGATGAACATTCGCTTCGAGCCGCGAGCAGATCGATCCGCGGGGATATCGTTTCCCGGCGCGGCCGTCCAGCGTGAAATCCTGCGGGAACAGATGCAGGATCATGCGATCGTCTTCCAAACGCACATGCTCCGCGCGTTCCACCGCGTAGGACATGTCGTCGATCGTGATCGCTCGCGGCCGGCCGAATTCGTAGACGCCTCGCGTATCGTGTCCCTCGATGCTCGATCCGCCGATGCCCACCACCATCGCGTCCACGGCCACCCGCGCTTCAAACTCCGCGCGCCGCACGGCGGCCTGTACGCACGCACTCAGCGCCTGCTGATCGGCCAGCCGGCTTTTGTTCCAGCCTGTGGACGCCACTTCGCCGTGTCCCAGGTATCCCAGCCGCCCGCCCTGCATCGAAAGAATGATGCACCTGGTGCTGGCGCTTCCCAGATCGAGCCCGACCGCGAGGGGCGCCTTATCGGGCATGCACGCCGTCCTCCAGTCCGGTAATGCGGTCATCCAGCCGCAGGTCGAAAGTCGTTGCCTTCGGCACTTTCTTGCGAATGTCCTGATAGTGGTCCAGGAAGTTTCGAACCCGCGAGGCGAAATTCGTATCCCCCAGGATGAGCGACACAACCTTGCCCTGCACCTGCTCGGTAATCTTCAAATTGTCGAGATCGCTCGCGTCCACTTCCGAGACTTTGTCCGATAGATTGCCGAGATCCTGCATCAGCCGCCGCATTCTCCGGACGCGAAGCGCCCGCTTGTCCGGCTCCTCCGCGACCAGAACTCCGGCCAGAACCGGCAGACGGAAGGGCGCCTTGGGCGGCGGCTCCAGAATCACGCCTTCGTCGTCGATCAATGCCCAGCGCGTCATGCCGTCCGAAGGAACTTTGACAAATGCGGCCGGTGTCCGTTCCCGGATGTCGACCACGATACGGTTCGGCCACACTCGCACCACGGTGGCGTCATGTACCCAGGCGATGTTGAGCAGCGACTTCCTTCGCTGCGCCAACGGAAGCAAATAGAGACTGCGGCCGTAGTCTTGTTCGAAAAGGCGAAGAATACGCTGGCGCGATGCATAGTTGATTCCGTTGAGCTGCAGGTTCAGGCTCTCCATGCCGTAGTCCGCCGGACCGGGCAGGAAAAACCGCGGATCGCGAATCAGGAACTTTTCGAATTGCTGCGATGCGTAGATTGCGCTGGTGAGGACCATACACACGGCCACCACCACAAATCCGTAGCGGAAGATCACGCGCACTGCGATGGTTTTGCGTTTTCGGGCTGAGGATTCCTGCGCCATCTAGGCCGCCTCCCGCAGTTTTTCGAGTACGCGCTCGCCCACCTGCCAAACATTCCCGGCGCCCAGCGTCAAGACCAGGTCCCGGTCTTGGGCCTTCTTCGCGACTGCTTCGGCAGTTTTTTCGATCGATGCCGTGTATTCCACCGATCGATGCCCGAAATCCCGGATGCGTTGCGCTAGCGCTTGTCCGCTGACGCCCGCGATGGGTTCTTCCGACGCAGCATAGATGTCCAGCACAAACACCGTATCGGCTTGATGGAAACTCTTCGCGAATTCGTCCATCAGGTGCTGTGTGCGGGAATAGCGATGTGGCTGAAACACGGCCAGAATGCGATGAAAGTTGCACAATTGCGCGGCCGCGAGCGTGGCGCGGATCTCGGTCGGATGATGGCCATAATCGTCAATGACCGTGACGCCCCGTGCCTGTCCGCGGGTCTGAAATCTGCGATCGACACCGGTGTATTTTCCGATCGCGTCGCGTATCGCATCCAGCTTCACTTCCAGTTCGAGACCAACCGCGATGGCGGCCGTGGCGTTCAGCACGTTATGAATGCCCGGAACGTGCAAATGAAACTGGCCCAGATCGCGGCCTTGCATCCGCAGCGAAAAGTGGCTTTCAAACGCTCCGCAATTGGCTTCGGCGATATGCAGCCCGGCTTGGCTGCTGATTCCATAGGTGATCGTGCGGCGATTGATCGAAGGAAGCAGTTGCTGGATGTTTTCGTCGTCCAGGCATAGAATGGCCGCGCCGTAGAACGGAATCTTTTGCACGAACTCCAGAAACGCAGCTCGAATCTCGACGATCGAAGGATAGTGATCCAGATGTTCGGCATCAATGTTGGTAACCACCGCCAGGATTGGGCTGAGCTTCAGGAAAGATCCGTCGCTCTCGTCCGATTCGGCTACGAGAAAGTCACTGCGGCCGACGCGCGCGTTCGAACCGCCCATGGAGCCGACTTTGCCGCCGACCACAACCGTCGGATCCAGTCCCGCCACGCTTAACACCGTTGCGGTCATGGACGTAGTGGTTGTTTTGCCATGACTGCCCGCGATCGCGATGCCGTATTTCAGCCGCATCAGCTCAGCCAGCAGCTCGCCGCGAGGGATCACGGGGATCTGCAGCCGTCGCGCTTCCCACACTTCGGGGTTTTTCGAATCGACCGCGGAGCTGACCACTACCGCCCTGGCAGTGCCGACGTTCGAAGCCGCGTGCCCCTCGTGAATCGTCGCGCCCAGCTGGGCCAGGCGCTCCGTGGTGGGGCTGAGTTTCAGGTCCGAGCCGCTGATTCTGTAACCCAGATTAAGCAGCACCTCGGCGATCCCGCTCATACCGATTCCTCCAATTCCGATGAAGTGGAGGTGCTGTGGCTTAAAAAACATTTTTAATTAATATTGTTTCGGCTTTCTAAAGCATTGTCAATGTCGCGTGGCGTACGCACGCCTGCGTGCCGCGTTGGCACTCGTGCCAACGCCCGGTCGCCCACCACACAAAATGCGTTCACACGAGTGTGAACGCGGCGCGCAGGAGTGCGTGCGCCACGGTTTGCTCCCGAACACTTATACGTTGCAGGCAACTGTGGCCTCCACTACATCCGCGGCCCGTCGAGCGGCATCCGGATGGGCAAACCCACGCGCGCGCTCGCCCATCCGCTTGAGCAACTCAGGTTGTGAACGCAGTTTCCCGACTTCTTCGAATAATCGGCCTCCATCCATCTCGGCATCCAGCACCAATTGCGATGCCCCGGCGCGCGCGAATGCCTCGGCGTTGCGAAGCTGGTGCTGGTCGGAAGCGTGCGGCAGCGGAACCAGGATCGACGGCTTTCCCGCCGCGGCCAACTCGGACACCGCGCCCGCGCCCGCGCGGCAAATCACCAGGTCAGCCTTTCGAAACGCGGCCGGCATATCATCAATGAACGGCATGACGTCGCCTTCGACACCGGCCTCCGCGAATTTCTTCGCAAGCGCGTCATAGGCCGCCGAACCGGTTTGATGAATGAACCGGACGGGCAAGCCCGCTTCGCGAAAGTAGCGCCAGCTCCCGGCGGCCGCCAGATTGAGCGTTCGCGATCCCTGACTCCCGCCCGTAATAAGGATGGTCAGCTTGGCCTCTCGCGGTTTCGGTTGGATGGCGAAGAATTCGGAACGAACCGGAAGCCCAGTGACTTCCGATTTTCCCGGCGGAAAAAATTGCATCGATTCCGGAAAGCTGACCAGCGCACGCGTCACGAACCGGGCGATCTTGCGATTAGTCATGCCCGGCATGGCGTTGGGCTCCATGACGATCAGCGGCAGCCGCTTCCAAAGTCCAGCGAGTACCACCGGCCCAGCAGCGTAACCACCCAGGCTGAACACCAAAGCGGGTCGATGCTTACGCAACATAGAAAGCACCTTGCCTACGCTCAACGGAAGCTGAATGAGCGATCGAATGGTTCGTATCACACTGACCCGCTTGAGCCCGCCAATCTCGATGTATTCGAGCGGAAAGCCGGCCGGCGGCACGAGCTTCGCCTCGAATCCGGTGCGCGTGCCAACAAAGACGCACGTGTGCCCGCGCGTTTGCAATTCGCGCGCCACGGCGAGCAAGGGAACAACATGACCGCCCGTGCCGCCGCCCGCCATCATGATGGTCGCCATATGTGGCCCACGCACTCCTGCGTGCCGCGTTCACACTCATGTGAACGCAAGTTTTCTCCCGGAGGACGCAAGTGTTCGCATGAGTGCGAACACGGCACGCATGAGTGCGTGCGCCACAGCTCACTCCGAATGCTCACTAACACTTAGTAACATCCCCAATAAAATCAGAGTGCTCATCAACGAACTTCCGCCCGCGCTGATCATCGGCAACGGGATTCCCTTGGTCGGACCAAGACCGAGCACGACACTAATATTGATCAGCGCCTGAATCACAATCGACGACGTCACCCCTAGCGCCAGGTACCGCCCAAAATTGTCATGCGCCGCCCAACAAAGCTGGAACCCGCGCCGCAGAATAATCAAGAATCCCGTCAACACCGCGGCACAACCGAATAATCCCAACTCCTCGCCGACGACGGCATAGATAAAGTCCGTGTGGGCCTCCGGCAGATAGAGGATCTTCTGCTTGCCCTGCATCAGCCCCAAACCCATGACGCCCCCGCTGCCGAGCGCGATTTTGGATTGACGGACCTGGTATCCCGGATCGCGCGTGGTCAGAGACTCGCTCACATACTTCTTAATCCTTCCTTCGGGATCGAAACGGGCGATGCGCTTGTATTCGGGGTCGAAAAATCCGATGATGCGCGCCATGCGGTAGGGTTTTGAGGCGACGAAAGCCACTGAAAATAGAAGACCGGTGGCCAGCGCTGCCGCGATGAACTTCCGCTCCAGACCCGCCACATAGAAAACGATCGCAGCAGGAACGATGAGCACGATCGCTGTACCTAGGTCGCCGAGCCCTACCGTCACCGCCAATACAGCCAGTGCCAGCGAAGCGGCAGCCATGGTGCGCCGGGAGTTGATGGCGTCTTGCTTCGAAGTAACGAAATAAGCAAAAAAGATAATCAGCGCGGGTTTCGCAAACTCAGAGGGTTGCAGTGTGCCGATGCCTTCGAAACGGAACCAGCGATGCGTCTTGGTGTCGAAGAAGAACACCAGAATCTGCAGAAACAGCACCACACCCAGCGAACCGAACGCCCAGCCCGCGCTCTGCAAGCGGCGATAATCCCGGCGCTTGAAGTACATCAGCGCGATGAAAGAGAGGACCGCCCAAAAGAGCTGATGACTCGCGTAGTGAAAGCTCGATCGGATGCGCGGGTTCAATTCTGAAGTCACCGACGAGGCGCTATAGACCATCACGATCCCGAACGTGACCATCGCCACCGCGGTCGCGAACAAGAGCCAATCCGTCTTCATTCGTTGCGCCACTAACGATTCCCCTCAGCGAGTGAATTCACGAGTTGCTTGAAGACCCGGCCGCGATGCTCGTAACTTTCGAACTGATCGAAGCTGGCGCAAGCGGGCGCCAGCAACACTGTGTCGCCCGGCCGGGCAGATTTGTACGCCTGGTCCACCGCGGCCGCCAGAGTGCCGCAATTGAGCAGGGGCACGGCATCGTCGCCCAGATGTTTTGCGATCTTGGAAGCGGCAGCGCCGATGAGCAATACAGCCCGCGCCTTGGCGCGCAATGGTTCCCGCAGCGGTGTGTAGTCGCTGTCCTTGTCCTTGCCGCCGAGAATGACCCAAAGGCCGCCTGGAAATGCGTCGATCGCTTTCAGCGTGGCGTCCACGCTGGTTGCTTTGGAGTCGTTGTAATAAGCAACACCGTTGATTTCCTGTACTCTTTCGAGGCGGTGTTCCACAGACTCGAAGCTGGCCGCCGCGCGAGCGATGTGCGACAGCGCCGCGCCTGCTCCTTCGGCCACCAGTGCGGCCGCCATGACGTTTTCGTAATTGTGCCGGCCGCGCAGCCGCAGCTCATGCACATCCAGCAGCGGGGAGTCACCAACTCGAATCAAGTCTCCATCCAGCCAGGCGCCCGTAACGGGACGAGTGCTGCTGAACCAGACAATCCGGGCTGGCGTTCGCTCGGCGAAATTGGCAGCCACCGGATCATCCGCATTCAAGACCGCGAGATCGTCTGGATGCTGCGTTTCAAACAACCGCGCTTTTGCGTTCGCGTAGTTTTCGAAGGTGTGGTGGCGATCCAGATGATTCTGCGTTACGTTGAGACAGACCGCGATGGACGCGTGAAACGTCTGCATAGTCTCGAGCTGAAAGCTGGATAGTTCCAGCACGTTCCATTGGCCCGGCCAGGAGGTCTCGATCATGGCCGCGGGTGGCGTGCCGATATTGCCACCTACCTGACAGGCGATCCCGGATTCGCGCAGGATGTGCCCCGCCAATGCCGTGGTCGTGGTCTTCCCGTTTGTGCCCGTAATTCCGATATGCCGTCCTTCCAAAAACTGCGCGGCCAGTTCTAGTTCTCCTATCACCGGAATGCCGAGCTCGCGCGCGTCACGCAACACATCCAGATCCTTCGGCACGCCGGGCGAAATCACCACCAGATCCGCATCCAGGAACGCTGCCGCCACTTGTGGCTCCACTCTCACGCCATCCACCTCGCCCATCGGCTTCTCATCCACGGCTCGCACCAGCGCGCCCTTCTGTCGCAGCAGCCGCAATGCAGCCCAGCCCGATCGCGCCATCCCCACCACAACAACGCGTGCTCCGTCGAGCTTCACAACGCCGGCCGGCCGCTCCCTCACGTGGTCATCTCAACTTCAACGTCGTCAGCGCAAACAAGGCCATCACCAAGCCCGCGATCCAAAACCGGACGATGATCTTCGACTCCGGCCACCCCATGGCCTCGAAATGATGATGGATCGGCGCCATTTTGAAGATCCGTTTCTTGCGGATCTTGTAACTGCCCACCTGCAGGATCACCGAAAGCGCCTCCACCACGTACACGCCTCCGATGAAGATCAACAAAATCTCCTGCTTGATCAGGACCGCCACGACCCCCAAAGCGCCGCCAAGGGCGAGCGACCCCACGTCGCCCATGAAAATCTCGGCTGGATGCGCGTTGTACCAGAGAAACCCCATCGAAGCTCCCACCATGGCGCCGCAGAAAATGGTCAGCTCGGAAGAACCGGGTAAACGCGCGAGATCCAGATACTCCGCCAGTCGCGCGTGGCCGGTGACGTAGGTCAACACCGTCATGGCGCCCGAGGCAATGATCATCAGCCCGATCGCGAGCCCATCCAGGCCATCCGTCAGATTCACGGCATCCGAAGATCCGACGATCACAATGATCATGAAGAGGTAGAAGCCCGCGAACGCCAGAGGATAGGTGTACCAGTTCCGCATGAGCGAATCGATCAACAGATCCGGCTTGAAAGACTTGAAAAATGGCACGTTGATGTTGGTCGAATAGGCGCGGTGCGCATGCAGGCTCAACAGAATGAAGCCGATCACCAGGGCCGTCAGCACCTGCAGCATGAATTTTTGTTTCACTGTGAGACCCAGGTTCTGTTTGCGACGGATCTTCGCATAGTCGTCCCAGAAGCCGATCAAGCCGAAACTCACCAAACCGAACAGCGCGATCCAGACGTACGGATTGCGAAGATTGGCCCACAACAGCGTCGGCACCACGATCGAGATAATGATGAGAATCCCGCCCATGGTCGGCGTCCCGGCCTTTTTCATGTGCGATTTCGGCCCTTCTTCGCGAATGTACTGGCCGATCTGAAACTGGCGCAGCTTCGCAATCAGCCAGGGTCCCAGCACGATGCAGAGGAACAGCGCGGTGAGGCTGGCGAAGGCCGTGCGGAATGTGGCGTACTGGAACACGCGGAACGGCGTGAAGACGTGAAACAACTTCTCGTAGAACAGCCAGTAGAGCATTTAACTCGGTCGCGCGAGGAACCTCTCCAGGGCGCGTTCCACGTGCGTGCCTCGCGAGCCCTTGAACAAAATCACGTCGCCTGGCCGTGCGATCTGTCGCAGGTGTTCGCCTGCCACGCTGGGGTCCTCGAAAAAAAACGCGGCGTCTTTTGCTTGACCCGCTTCCATGGCTGCGTCGACCAGGTCACGAGCCACGCCGCGTATTCCAACGAGCACTTCAATCCCCTTCGCCGCGACGTAGTTGCCTACTTCGCGATGCAGGGGCCCAGCCCAGCGGCCGAGTTCGAGCATCTCCCCCAGGACTGCGATACGCCGTTTCGCTGGCGTATCCCGCAGCACGTCCAGCATGACGCGCGCCGCGTCCGGATTGGAGTTGTAGCAATCGTTCAAAATCAAAACGCCTTCGTGCAGAAAGCTTTCCCCGCGCATAGCACCGGGCTTGAATTCCCGCACGACGTCAGTGAGTTGCGCCGGCTGGATGCCGTAGATCGAGGCGACGGCTATTCCTGCCAGCAAATTCAAGACACCGTGGCGGCCCAGCAGCGGGCTGTCAAACCGGACGCCGCCAACTTCGAACGTCAAACCTTGCGAAGTGTATTCGACATTTTGCGCGCACACATCCACGCCCTCGCTCAAGCCGAACGTGATCGTCCGGCCACGATGCGCGTCACGAAACCGTGAAACCAGCGGATCGTCGCCATTCAGCACCGCCACGCCGTCAGCAGGCAGAGCTTCGATCAGTTCGCGCTTGGCCGCCGCGACGCCGTCGATGGAATCGAAAGCCTCCATGTGCGCATGTCCCACGTTGGTCACCACGCCGACCCGCGGCTTGGCAATGGCGCACAGATCGCGGATCTCGCCCGCATGGTTCATCCCCAGCTCGAGCACCGCCACGCGCACGTCGCCCGGCAACCGCAAGATCGACAGCGGCACGCCCACGTGATTATTGAAATTCCCAATCGTCTTTCCCACCGGCATCGCAACGGCGAGCATCCGGGCAATGATGTCCTTGGTGGACGTCTTGCCCGCGCTGCCCGTCACCCCCACCACTTCCCCGCCCCACTGATCGCGCGCCCAGGCAGCCACGCTCTGGAGCGCCACCAGCGTGTCCGGGACAGCCAGAACCGGACCTGCTTTTTTCCCATCGGCGATCGCCGCCGCGGCGCCCTTGCGAAGGGCTTCATCCACGTACGCGTTCCCATCGTTGTTCGGCCCCCGTAACGCGAAGAACAAGTCTCCAGGCGCAACCGTCCGGGAATCGACGCTCCAGCCTGTGATCCGAGCGTCGCTCGGCGCCGTCGATCCCAAAACTTGCGCCACGTCCGTCAAACGAAACTCCATCTCAGTCTTATGTGGCGCACGCACTCATGCGTGCCGCGTTCAC
>JBGPSX010000108.1:0-10254 GCA_041490325.1 Bryobacteraceae bacterium
GCCCGCGCGGGCAGCGTGGATTGAAACAAGTCCGATGCCACGCCTGGCCAAAACATCTATGGTCGCTGCCCGAGCGGGCAGCGTGGATTGAAGCAAGTAACAAAAGACAATGTTGCGTACGCATGCTGCTCTATCCACTTTTACCACGCCAGCGCTAACGCATTGGTGCGCGGATCGGCCCCTGCGCTCACTGTGCCAGTGCTCCATTCCACCAGAATCGCCGCGCTGTCGTTCAACGACCACGCCCCACGCATGCTGACGCTATGGCCGCGTTTCAACAGGTCGGCTCGCACAGCTTCCGGAATCCGGCCTTCCAGCGACAAATCGCCGGGATACATGGTGTGTGGAAACTGCGAGGCAGGGAAGCCACGAGTGGTCCAGCGTGGCGCTTCGATGGCCTGTTGCGCGTTCATCCCGAAGTCCACGATATTCAGCAACGTCTGCATCGTACGCATGCACTGATCGTCGCCGCCCGGACTTCCGGTCACCAGAAACGGCTTGCCATCTTTTAATACCAGGGTCCCTTGCAGCGTGCTGCGCGGCCGTTTGCCGGGCTCGAGCGCGTTGGCGTGCCCCGGCACTAGCGAAAAATAATCGCCACGGCAATTCAACGTGAATCCCAGATTGTCCATCACCACTTTGGCGCCGAAGCGGCTATGCAGGCTGGGCGTGAACGTGATCATGTTGCGCTGTTTATCCACCACCGCGATGTAGCTGGTATCGCCGGTGTGGTCCACGTTGCCTCGTAGCGTCACATCCCGAGGCCGTTCCACGGTCTGATATCCCGGCGAAAACGCCGCCACATCCCCCGGACGAAATTCAAGCGACGCCCGAGCGGTGTCAATCAGCTTGCGGCGCTCGGCGGCGTACGCCTTCGACAGCAGACCCGCATATGGAATCTGGATGAAGTCCATGTCGCCCATGTACGTGTCGCGATCCGCCATGGCCAGCTTGATAGCCTCCACCGAGGTGTGGATGTAATCGGCGGAATTGAGGCCCATGGATTTGAGATCGTAGCCTTCCAGCAGATTCAGCGCGATCAGTTCCGCGGGGCCCTGACTGGCTGATGGATTTTTGTACACCGTGTAGCCGCGGTAGTTGGTGGACACCGGCTCTTCCACCTTGGCCGAGTAGGCCGCGAAATCCTCGTAGCGGAACAGGCCGCCGTTTTCTTCAGCGAAGTGCGCCATCTCGCGCGCGATGTCGCCCTGATAGGAAACGATCCCGCGCGGCTTTCAATGCCGCCTGCCGCCCTTTCGCGCTGGCCCCTTTTTCCGCCTCCACCAGGCGTCGAAAAGTGCGCGCAAGGTCCGGATTTTTCCAAACCTCGCCGTCTCCCCAACGCTTACCGTCAGGCAGGTAGACTCGCGCGCTGGAGGGATACTTCGCCAGCTCGGGCGCATTCAACGTTCGTCCGATCGGCACGCCGCGTTCCGCCAACTCGATGGCCGGCGCCAGCAGTTCGCCGAAGCTCATCCTCCCCCAGCGGGAGAGCAGGATGTACCAGGCATCCACGACGCCCGGCACTGTCCCGGAAAGTAAGCTATCGTTGCCCGGAATCTTGCCGCCCTGATGCTGCTTGTACCACTCGATGGTCGCCAGCTTCGGCGCCGTTCCCTCGGCGTTGAGCGAGACAACCTTTTCCTGTTTGGCGTCGTAAATCAACAACACCGCGTCGCTTCCCAGGCCATTCATGCTGGGCTGCACCACGCCCAGCACGGCTTGACCGGCGACAATCGCGTCAAACGCATTTCCCCCGCTGCGCAACACATGCTCGGCCGTCAGCGTCGCTTGGGGCATCATGGACGCCGCCGCGTACTCGGTGCCGCGCGCCAGTTGCTTCATGGTTTGCCGCTGATCGGTATCGGCTGGCAGAACCGGGCGGCTGGAACGTTGGACTTGGGCGCCGGCCGGAAGGACTGCAAGGGCGGCCAGGACAGCGAGAAACCGGGTCCTCATAGTAACGCCAGTATGCCATCTTCCCCATAAATTTTCAAAAACTTACAGTGCCTGGGGCCGGTTTGATCGTCTATCTTAATTACATGGGGAGAATCCTATCCGCGGCGCTAGCGCTGCTTTGGCTGGACGTGTTGGTTAGCCCGGCGCAAACGCAAGCACCAGCGAGGTTTGTGGGCACAGTCACCGAAATCAAGGTGGAGTCGGCCGAGATCGTGGTCAGGCCCGACACCGGCCCCGCCGTCACCGCCAAGCTCACCTCCGATACGGCTGTGGAACGGATCGCACCGGGCGCGAAGGACCTGAAGTCCGCGCAGCCCATGAAGGCCTCCGATATTGCGGTCGGCGATCGGGTGCTGGTGGTCCTGATGCCCGATGCCGCGGTGCTGCGGCGCATCGTCGTCATGCCGGCCACCGACATCACCAAGCGCAACGAAACCGATCGGGCGGATTGGACCAAGCGCGGCGTCTCGGGCGTTGTTACAGCCAAGACCGGCAACGACATTTCTTTAAAAATGCGTACGCTGCAAGGCGAAACTCACGCCACCGTTACGGTCACCGACAAGACCGCTTATAAGCGCTACGCTCCGGACTCGGTGAAGTTCGCCGACGCGAAGGGCAGCAATCTTGCCGATATCAGTGTAGGAGACCAGTTGCGCACGCGTGGACAAAAGAGCGAGGACGGACTGAAAGTCACCGCCGAAGAAATCATCTTCGGGACATTTCAGACCAAGGCCGGGGCTGTTACTGCCGTGAATCCGGAGACCAGAGAAATCACTCTGAAGGAACTCAACACTAATAAAACGCTGGTCGTCAAATTGACAGCGGATTCGCAATTAAAGAAGATGCCGGATTTTAGCGCCATGGCGGGAGCGATGCACGGCGGCGCTGCGCCGGCCAGTCCGGGCGGTCCACAGGGCGCCGTTATGGTGCGGCCAGCGCCCGGGGGCGATAGCGCTCCTCCACAGGGTGGGCGCGCGGGCGGAATGATGCTGGGCGGCCGCGCTGGCGCAGGTTTCGACATCGCGCAAATGATCGATCGTATGCCTCCGGCCAAACTTGAAGACGTCAAGCCTGGCGAGACCATTATTGTCTCCAGCACAAAAGGCTCGAAGTCCGACGAGATTACGGCCATCACGATGCTGTCGAATGCCGATGGTTTGATTCGCATGATCACTATGGCGGCGGCAGCCTCCGCCGGTCGAGGCGCGGCCGGCGGCCTGGGCGGCGCCGGACCATCCTTGGGCGGTCTTGCCACGGGCCTCGATTCGCTAAATATTCCAGGAATAACTCCATGACAGGGTCACAGGGTCTCTCTTAATGACACGTTCTCTCTTGTTGTGCCTCCTTCTGGTCACTTGCTTCAGCTTGGCGCAGCCGCAGACCAGTACGCAGACTAGCCTTCACGGCGTGGTCACCGATCCATCGGGCGCCACCGTTCCCGGGGCCATCGTTCAGCTATTCGGTCCTGGCGGCGAGCAACGCGCCCGCACCGATAACGACGGTCGCTACAACGTGCCCTCCGTGCGTCCCGGCAAATACACGATTCGCGTAATCGCCAAGGGTTTTACGGTGGACCAGAAAAGCGATGTCGAAATCTCCGGACCCTCAGAGATGAACTCGCAGCTCCAGATTATGGCCGAAGCGCAAGTGGTCAATGTCGAGGACGAGGCCAACAGCGTTACCACGGATCCTTCGGCAAACGGAACCTCGCTCGTACTGCGAGAGAAAGAACTGGCCGCGTTGTCGGATGATCCCGACGAGTTGCAACAGGAATTGCAGGCCATGGCCGGACCCGGCGCCGGTCCGAATGGTGGCCAAATCTATATCGATGGATTCACCGGCGGAAATCTGCCGCCCAAGTCGCAGATTCGCGAAGTGCGTATCAACTCCAATCCGTTTTCGGCCGAGTACGATCGCCCCGGTTTCGGACGCATAGAAATTCTCACTAAGCCAGGCAGCGACAAGTTTCACGGCCAGGCCTTCGGACAATTCAACGACGAATCGTTCAATGCGCGCAGCCCGTTGCTGGCGCAGTCCAAGCGGCCCCCTTACCAGCAACACTTCTTCGGATTCAACTTGACTGGCCCTATAAAAAAGAACAAGGCCTCGTTCGGTTTCAATCTGGAAGGCCGTACCGTCGACGAGAACGCGTTCGTTCTAGCCACGGCTCTCGACGGTAATCTGAACCCGGTGAGCGTGAATCAGGCCGTAGTGACGCCGCAACTGCGAATCAATCTCAGTCCCCGGCTGGACTACACCATCAATCAAAACAACACGCTGGTGCTGAGATATCAATACTCCACCAATCGTTTGGACAAGCAAGGCGTCGGGGGGTTCAGCCTGGCTACTCGCGCCTATGATCTAGACAGTTCGGAAAATACGCTGCAGATAACTGAGACGGCGGTGCTGAGTCCCAAGGCGGTCAACGAGACGCGTTTCCAATTCATGCGTTCCGGGCGAACCAACGATGGCGACAACACCATTCCCTCCATCACAGTGCAGGGCGCATTCACGGGCGGCGGCGCCCAAGTCGGGAATTCCTTCAACACCCAGAGCCGTTGGGAACTGACGAATACCACCACCTACACGCACGGCGCGCACGTCTTGCGATGGGGCGGGCGCATCCGGCAGTCGTTCTACGACGACACTTCGGTGAACAACTTCGGCGGTTCTTATTCGTTCTTCGGCGGCACGGGACCCCAGTTGGACGCGAACAATCAACCGATTCCTGGAACATCCATCGATCTGACGGCGCTGGAGCGCTATCGGCGGACGCTGCTGTTCCAGAAGTTGGGATTCTCCGGCGCGGACATCGCCAAGCTCGGCGGCGGCGCCTCGCAATTCATGTTGAGCGCCGGCACGCCCACCAGCAACGTCAGTCAATTCGACATTGGCATGTTCGTCAACAACGACTGGCGAGCGCGCCAGAACCTGACCGTCAGCTACGGTCTGCGCTACGAAACCCAGACCAATATCAGCGACTTCTCGAATTGGGCGCCGCGCGTCGGCGTCGCCTGGGGCGTTCGCGGCACGCAAACCAAGCCCGCCAAGACCGTGGTCCGGGTCGGGTTCGGCGTCTTCTACGATCGCATTCAGGATTCGCTGACGTTGCAGGCCGGCCGTTTCAACGGCGTCACGCAGCAGTCTTATTTCTTGCTCAACCCCGATTTCTTCCCGACTATACCGACGCTCGCGGCGCTGAGCGCCGGCCAACGCCCGCAGCAGTTGCAATTGATCTACAGCGGCATCCGCGCGCCACGGACGTTTCAAGCCAGCGCCGGCATGGATCGGCAAATCACCAAGTCCGCGCGCATTAGTGTCCAGTACATCGAGAGCCGCGGCGTAGCGTTGCAGCGCGCGCGCAATATTAATACACCCATCAACGGCGTCTATCCATTCGGCGATCAGCAGCTCCGGCAATTGACCGAGACCACCGGCTTCAGCCGCAGCCACCTCTTGATCTTCAGCCCCAGCGTCAACTACAAGAAGGTCACCTTGTTCGGATTCTACGGCTACGGACACGCCAAGGACGATACCAGCATCTCGCCCGCCGATCCCTACAATCTGCGCGCCGAGTGGGGGCCCTCCGGCTTCATGGATGTACGCCATCGCGGCGTCATTGGAGCCAACTTCACGCTGCCCTGGAAAGTCAGCCTGAGCCCGTTCATGATGGCGTCGAGCGGAAGCCCCTACAACATAACCAGTGGCCGTGACGTCAATGGCGACGGTGTGACGGCCGACCGTCCGGCGTTGGCATCCGGCGTCGGCGCGGCCGACTGCCGTTCCGGAAATCTGGCCTACGCTCCCGGATTCGGCTGCTTCAACCTGCTTCCGGCGGCGGGCACGCCCACCATCTCTCGCAACTTCGGCCGAGGCCCTGGAACAGTCGCGTTGAATCTGCGGCTGGGGCGCACTTGGTCATTCGGTAATAAGGGCGAACAAGGCGGACAAGGATTCGGCATGCAAGGACCGATGATGCACGGTGGCGGCCCACCTCCTCCGGGACACGGCGGCGGTGGCGGCGGACCGATGATGATCATGATGGGCGGAGGCGGGAACAATGCCAACAAGAAGTACAACCTCACCGCCAGCATCAATGCGATGAACGTGATCAACCATCCGAACTTCGCCGCGCCGGTGGGCGATCTGTCGTCACCCTACTTCGGCCAGTCGCTCAGCCTGGCCGGTGGTTTCGGCGGTCAGAGTTCCACCTACAATCGCAAGATCGATTTGCAGCTCCGCTTCGCTTTCTAACAACGCGCGCTTCCCGGCTTGGCTGAAAGCGCCGGATTATCGTTTACACAATCTGGGCCATACAGCCGTCAAACCGGGTTACCGGCAAGCGCTACGCGGCAGATTGCGACAATGGAAGACGAGGCGTTATGGCAATTACACTTCGACCGGACCATGAACAGCGATTCCTCGATGCGGTGCGTGCGGGGGGGTATGAAACCACCGATGACGCGATGGACGCCGCACTGGAGATGCTGCGATCGCAAAACGAATGGCTGCTCGAAAATCGCGCGGACATAGATGCCAAGATTCAACAAGGTATAGCTGAGCTCGATTTGAGAGAGGGGATTCCTGAAGATGAGCTCGATGCTTACCTGAACAGATTGAAAAACGAACCTGGATGAGGCGCTACGTTCTCGCTCCTGCTGCGGCACGTGACTTGGTGGAGATTTTGGCGCTACATCAAAAACGAGAGTTCGAGAAATACAGCGGAGCGCGTTGAAACGGTCATCCGCGAAAAGCTGGTTCTCCTGGCAGGAGAGCCACGCGCTGGACACCTGCGGCGAGACCTAACGAGCGCGGATGTGCGGATTCTTACCTGATTGTGTATCGTCCAGACACGAAGCCGTTGCAGGTCGTCGCAATCTTACATGGTGCGCGGGATGTGGCCAGGCTGTTGGTGAAACGGCTGTAATAGACATGGCGTTGCTATTTCGTGAGCCGATAATAATCTTAGAAGCCTGAAATGAACGCACCCTCCAGAGTCCTTCACGTCTTTCTATGCTTGATCGCGTTTGCCGGAATTGCCCCGCCACAACTGACCTTCCTGCTGACGCAGGTTCCTGTCCTGGACGGCCCAGTTCAAGTTCGCATTGCGGACTTCAATCGCGACGGAAATCCCGACCTCGCTTCCGGTGCCTTCAGAACGTCGACATTCTCTTGGGAAGGGGCGAGTTGAACGTCGTCGTTCCGCAGGTGTCGCCTGGTGTCGTACCTCTACAGATCAGCTCCGGCGGCATCGTTTCGTCCGGCAAAGTTACGATTGCGTTGCGAACCAGTAGCTCTATTTCGGCGGATCGACCTTCAGCCCAGCCGCTGCGTACCATGGATGCAGTTCCAGCACCAGACGTCCTGACTGGATGGCCGGATCGGGCGCAGCCAGCGCGCGTGCTTCCTCCACCGAGTTCACTTTGAAGATGAACACTCCGCGCAGGTCGGTATCATCCCCGAAAGGTCCGGCCACGATCAGCTTGCCGGTTTCCGCCATCTTGCGAATATTCGCCATGTGGCCTTCCTGTATGCGGGCGGCTTCGGCGGCATCCCCGCCGGCGTTCGGTCCCCGGCGAAGCAGACCCATGACATAGGTGGTCATCTCGTACTTTGGTTCGGGTTTTTTCGCGTCCTGTCCGGCGGCCAGGAGCGGCAAGGCTAGGATTATCAGGAAACGCGGCATGTCTGCACTATAAAACAGAGCGCAGTCCGCCGACAATACAAGTGTGACCCGCGCCGCCCTTGCATTGATGTTACTGATGCCGGCGGTAGCCTACGAGGATCGCGCGCGATCCGTGGAACAAGACATCTTTGAGGCAATCAATCAACAGCGCGAGCAGCATCGGCTGCCGCGTCTGCGTTGGAATAGTCGTGTGGCAGAGCAGGCCCGCGCGCATAGCCGCCACATGCTCGAAAAACAATTCTTCTCGCACGACGATCCCAAGTTGGGCGGTCCGGCGAATCGTTTAAGCACTGCGGGAATCGCGTGGCGAGCGTGCGGCGAGAATCTTTTTCAGGAGATGGCGCCCAGGATCCGGTCGCTGAAGCTGTCAAAGGATGGATGCGCAGCCCCGGTCACCGGCGCAATATCCTGACAGCGCCTTTCACCGACACCGGCGTCGGAGTGGCGCTCGGACGCGACGGAACGTACATGATCACGCAGATCTTCGCCGCATTCTAGTGTCCGGCGTGGCGCACGCACTCCTGCGCGCCGCGTTCGCACTCATGCGAGCGCAAGACAAACCTCACGCGGATCTCCGATAATAACGATATGCAGGAGGTCAACGTCGGCATCATCGGTTTGGGCAACGTGGGCATGGGTACGCTCGCGATCCTGACCGAGAACGCTGAACAAATCGCGCTCAAGCTCGGATTCCAGTTGCGTGTCAAAGCGGTTTGCAGCCGCACGCTGGCAGGCAAGACGCTGCCGTCTGATTCCGATGCGCTCTTCAAAACAACCGACTGGCGCGAAGTGGTGGCGCATCCCGAAGTCGACATAGTCGCCGAGCTCGTGGGCGGCGCCAGCGTCGCGCGCGAGATCATCGATGCCGCCATCCGCCACAGCAAGTCCGTCGTCACCGCCAACAAAGAACTGATGGCCCTTTGCGGCGCTGAGATATGGGATCGCGCCATTGCGGCCGGCATCAACCTGGCGATGGAGGCGAGCGTCGCCGGCGGCATCCCGATTCACTCCGTCCTGCGCGAAGGGATTTCGGGCGACCGTGTCACCACGCTCTACGGCATCCTGAACGGCACCAGCAATTACATTCTCACCGAAATCGAAAAGCGCGGCGCGTCCTTTGATGACGTCCTCAAAGAAGCCCAGCGGCTCGGTTATGCCGAGGCTGATCCCAGCGCCGACGTCGACGGCTTCGATGCCCGATCCAAGCTTGCAATTCTTTCGGCGCTCGCATTCGGGGAGAAGATCACGCCATCCGATATCTACACGGAAGGCATCCGGCGCATTCTGCCCATTGATTTCGATTACGCGCATCAGTTGGGCCACACCATCCGCTTGATTTGCTCCGCGCGCCAGACTCACGCGGGACTGATTCTCTCGGTGCGCCCGGCTTTGATACCACAATCGACAATTCTGGCCGGCGTCCAAGGCGCTTACAACGCTGTTTGGGTGCGGGGCCGGTATGGCGAAGACACGTTTTACTACGGCCGGGGCGCGGGTTCGGCGCCTACCGGTGTCGCCGTGGTGAGCGACCTGATGCGCGTGGCGCGCGAAATCCGATCCGGAAGTCCCGAACGTGTTTCACCTTTCGCGCACGAGCGTCTCGGCGAATACAAACCGATTCCCGTGACGCTGCATCACTCCGCGTATTACCTGCGATTCCGCGTCGAAGACCGGCCCGGCATCATCGCCACCTTGTCGCGCGTGTTGGCCGACAAGCAGATCAGTCTCGAAGCGGTTCTGCAACTGCCCACCGACAACTCGCGTGACCGGCCCTTCGTCATTACCATCGAGCCGACGTCCGAGCAATCGATTCGTGAAGCGGTGGCCGAAATGTCGGCGAACGATTTTCTGGTTGAGCCCCCGCTCGCCATGCCCATGGAGAAATCACTGTGAAAAAACTAGCGTGCTTGTTTTTGTTTTCGGCGGCCGCGTTTCCGCAGGCCGCCTCGAAGGCCAACGAAGGTTACCGCACCAAGGAGGGTCGCGAAACCGTCGCGCGATCGCTCTCGGACGCTCACCGGGAAGAGACGCAAAAACCCCGCGAGATCGTGGATGCGCTGGCTCTCAAGGAGGGCCAGTCGGCGGCCGACGTCGGCACCGGCGTCGGATTCATGCTGCCCTATTTGAGCCACGTGGTCGGCGCGAGCGGAACGGTGTACGGCGAAGACATCCAGACTGATTTTCTCGACAAGGCCAGGCTCAAGGTGCAAGTCGCAAAGCTTGCCAACGTGAAGTTCATACTTGGCACGGACCGTGATCCCAAACTGCCGGCCGACACCTTGCAGGGCGTCCTGATGCTGGATGTTTATCATCACTTCGACTATCCGGAAACGATGCTCGGCCACATTCGCGACAGTCTGCTCTCAGACGGCAAGCTGGTGATCGTCGAGTATTACAAGCGGCGCGGCGCGATGGGTGGCAGCGATCGCGCCCTGGAACATATCCGCATCGATCAGGACGACCTGATCAAAGAAGTGGAAACCAGCGGCTTCCGATTGGTTTCGAAACGCGATTTGATTCCGAACAGCCAATACCTGGCCGTTTTCGTGAAGAAGTAGCCAGGCACGCGCACCATGCTCGACATCACGAAAGATATTTGTTCGCTCACC
>JBGPSX010000109.1:0-10236 GCA_041490325.1 Bryobacteraceae bacterium
CGACGCAGCCGTGGACCAAACCAACGGCGCCTGTAGTGGGGTGGTGGTAAGAGTCGAACGGACCAGCGCGACCTGCTTCGGCGGGGGCGGCGACGACAGTCCGTACAACTGCCTGGTGACGGTGAAGGGCCTGTGCCAGCTCCGCTAACCCAGGACAAAACCCATGACAATCCAGCGGGCCAGGCGACCAACTTGGCCCCTTTTAGTTTGCCTGGTCACATCGAGGCTAATGCCAAGTAAGTCGGGTCAAGAAAGCACCGTGTTACTAAGTGGGCCTAGTACTAAGTGCCTCTGAATAGTACAGATCTAGCGTGTCACCGTTAGAAGTCATGATATACTGACCGCCTAGAAGACTGCCTATGACTCGAATACATTTTGCTCTAATTTGTTTGGCCCTGGCATGCACGAGCGTCGCAAACGCTGCAAAGATGGATGCCGATAATTCCGACTACGGGTTCAACGGTTTCACCGCGGAAGCCTATAACACCCCGGTCTGCATTGACCTTCTTAGCATTACTTGTTTGCTGTCGGAGCAGGTTTTCATTTCACCCAGCCAGCGCTCCAATGGGATTGTCGTATACGACTTCAAGATCAACCAGGACGTCACCAACTTCGTTCTAACGTTGACTTCTAATAATGGTTTTTTGATCACTGGCAACGCGAACAGTATCGGAGCCTTCCAGATCGACCCTCGAGGCCTGGCCGGCCCCGACTTCGATCCGGCTTACCAGCCGTGCCCACCGGGCTCTAATCCAAGTAGCATATGCAACCCCGTTCAGTTCGGACCCAATGCGAACGGTCTCGCCACTGGGACTCAAACCTCGAACACGGCCACTTTCACGGTTCCAGGCAATGGCAACGGGTTCGTGTTTTATGTTGCTGTGGATGAGAAGTGCGCTCTAGATCCGGAGGCGGATGGATGCCCGGGCAGTATCGAGGAATTGTTTACCTCCCTGGATGTGCCGGATCCGCTGGGGCCCTCCAACGTCACCGCCAGCATCAAGTTGCAGACCAGCGAAGTTCCCGAACCCAATTCATTGCCGATCATCGGCATTGGTCTCGCTGCTGTGATCGCGATCGGCCGGCGGCGTCTATCGAAGTTGCTGTAGGCGAGCCACTTTCGCGACGATCAACAAGTAGCCGCGACTCTTAGCGTCACTCTCGAGTTGGCTGAGTTGTGCCTGAGCGGCGGCTGCATCGGTGCTGGTTTCGATCTCTGCTTGCGCGAGGCGGATGTCTAGTTGAATGCCGGCCAGCTTTACGCGGCCCACGTTCCGGAAACACGTTTCGAGCGACTGCTTGGCTTCCGCAAGATTCCCGCTCCAGGCGCTGAGTCTCGCCCCAGTGATGTCCACCGAGGCCTGAATCGCGTAGTCCTGGAACGATAATTTCTTGGCCGCGCTGATCTCTGCGACCGCTTCGGCATGTCTTTTCTGAGCGATCAAGGCGCGAGCCAAGGTCTCACGAGCTTGCGCTTCCTGATCGGGCGACTTTTCTTCCTGAAAGGCTTGCAACGCCTGAAGGGCCAACGCTTCAGCCTGCTTGGCATTTCCCTCTTCGAGCCCAACGCCGGCCAGCGATAGACGGCTGGCCGCGATATTGCTGTGGTCTTTGAATTTGGTATACAGCTCGAGCGCTTCCTCGTAGGCCTTGCGCGCGCCGGCGAGATCGGCCCGAGCCAGCAGAACGTCGCCGAGCGCGTTCAACGCCGAAGCATAACGGGCCTGCAGGCCGGCGCTTTGAGATATGCTGATCGATTCGCGAATGTCCTTCTCCGCTCTATTTACATCGCCCAGTTGAAGCGCCAATACCGCGAGGTTCCGCGATGCCCTGGCCACATTCGCCTTGTCTCCCATTTCGGCTGCGGAACTACGGCATTGCTCGTACATTTCTTGAGCAGCGCTGAAGTCGCCTTTCGAGTAAAGCAGGTTGGCGGTGTTCAACTGTAGCTTGACGAGTTGCTGCTTGTCGTCGATTTCGCGGGCTATGTTCATCGCGAGCTGGTAATTTTGTTGCGCGTTATCAAGCTGGCCTTGCGCGGACTGAAGCCGTGCCAGGTTCAACAGCGCGCCCACCTGATCCATTCGGGATCCGATCTGTGTCGCGATATTGAGCGCCTCCTGCCTGAGTTCCATGGCTTCTGAGTTTTTGCCTTGGCTTTCGCGAATGGTTGCGAGGACTGTGAGGCTGCGTGCGCGGACCTTTCGTCCGGCACTCAGGTCAGAGGCAGCGCTGGCCTTTAGACAGGCTGCCTCGGCGCCCTTCTGATCCCCCAACGAGAGCCGGGCACTGCAATCCTGCCAATACGCTTCCGCTTCTAGCAATCGCGCGCCCTGTTTCGCGGCTAGTCCCGCGCTTCGCTCGGCGGCGGCCTGCTTGAGCTTGAAATCGGAGAGAGACGACGCAGCCAGCGCCTCCTGAAGATCGACCCGCGGATCGTCCTCCGCCTGCTTCGAGCTGTGCCGCAAACTGGCGAGCGTGACCAGCGCATCCTTTCCCTTTCCAGCATCCGTTTGGACCTTGGCCAGTTCCAATCCGTAATCCGTCTCGTCGGGAAAGAATGTCGCCAGCGACTGATAAATCTTGATGGCCTGATCCCATTGCGCGTTGAGCCGGTGAGAGCTCGCTTCGATGGTCAGGCGGCTTTGCTGGGATAGATTTCGAGCCAGGTCGGTCGCGGTGGCGGCTTCCAATTTGGCTTTGCTGTCGTAGCCCAGCTCGGACCACGCTCGGGCCAGCGCGTGATGCGCTAACGCGGATTTCGGATCGGCTTCCACGGCAGCCTGCAGGCTATCTCTCGCCGCTAAAAGATCGTACGCCCTGAGCTTTTCGAGACCGTTGGAATACAGCCGCGACGATTCGGTCTTGGTTGGCAGCGCGGCTTGCACAGCCTTGGCTTCCGCCGGCGATGGAATCTCGATGCCGAGCTTGCCCCGCAGCCGGGCGCCCAGGCGATTCACGAGCTCCGGCAGATTCGTTTGGGACCCAGCTTCCGCCGCCTGTTCCAGCATTTCGCCCGTCGCGGCATTTTGGAGCCGAAGGTCCACCCGAATTGTTCCCTGTGCCGGCCGGGCGAGTACCGTGTATGACCCGCTGACGATGTATTCGGCGCCGAGACCCTTGTAGATTCTGCCGAGCGTGTCTTTCGCGTAGCCGGACGATTCCTGAATCGCCAGGTCCAGCTTCACTCTGGCCACATTCTCGCCGGCGATGGCGCGAAACTTCTCGCCCGCCGACAGCTCCGTGGTAAGCCATTCCGAGAGGGCGGTGGAGAGCCAGGCCTCATCTGGGCGGCCCGAGAGATTCCTGAATCCGAGTACTGCAATCGAGGGGCGGCTGGCCGGAAGCGAGGTCGATGCTCCGCGCGTGGCTGCGCTTTCGATGCTGGTGGTTTCAGCGCCAGGCAGCGATGCGCTGGCGAGTTTGGCGGTAAACTGCTTGGCCACGAAGAAGAAGTCGCTGCCGGGTTGATTGTCTCCCCATTCGCCCCAATACGGCTCGGGATTGGTTCGCTCGACCGCCGTCAGGACGTTGCTAAACGTGAGATAGCCCTGGCTTCGGCCATAGGTGCGCAGCTCTTCCAGCAAATGCGCCGCGAAAGGAGAATGGTGGCCGGGAAGTCCATCCGGAACGTACTCTTTGCCTCCCGAAGTCAAGTATTTCCGAGTCTCGAGATTGAACTTCTTTCCGAATAGTTCGGGGAAGCTGAAGTTGCTGTAGCTTTCGCTGCCTCGCATGCCGGCCTCGCCGATCCGGCGATCGAACGTGCCCGAGTAACAGGCATCCATGACCAGAAAGATGTGCTTCGAGCGCATCGAATTCACGATCGTTCGCAACTCGTTATAGGACGCATAGGAGCCGCGCGTCTCGTCATCTTTGCGGGAGTCTCGGGCGACGATGTATCCGGACTGAAACACCTCGTCGAAGATTCCGTGTCCGGCAAAGAAAATGAAGAGCTGATCGGCTGGGCCGAAGTTTTTCTGACTGTATTCACGTAGCTTAGTGAAGATACGCTCGCGGGTCGGGTTCCGCACCATCTCGGCTTCGAAACCGTAGCTGTCTCTGAGTTCGGCGGCGATCGCCTCGGCGTCGGGGATGGGATTGATCAACGGTTCCCAGCTTTGATATTCGTTGGTCGCGAACAGCAGCGCGTAGTCTTTGCGCTGACGCCAGGTTTCGTTTTTGTTGGTAGGATCTTGCGCGGTTACTCGCGCGCCCCGGTCCTGGCCGGCGGCGTGATCGCACGCCAGAACAAGCAGGATCAGAACCAAACTGGAGAAGCGCATAGAGATCGGGGGAATCCTATAAGAAGAATAGCTCCGATTTGTGCGTTCTTGTCCGGCATTCTGTGAACCGCTTCCTTTGGGCGCGGCTCGGTTAGCGGCGTTAACTACATTCTGAGCCGTGACCAAAGGGAGCGGCTGTAAGAATTCTTCAGCATGCTGATGCATGACGGCCCTCACTTTCTCCTGGCAGCCGGCCGGCTAACGAACGTCGAATGTTGGATGGACCAATTCACGGGGACGCTGCTCACTGCGCCACGGGTTCCGGCCGCGGCGTTTTGCAACAAACGTGCCAGCGGATCCGCGCTCGGCTCTCCCCGATTGCGGGCGCCCGAGAAATTGAACACTGTTTCGGGATTGTCGATGGGCGTTCCGCTGGCCAGCAGGAAGTAGTTATCCGTCCCATAGGGTTCGGCGATATCTATGTCGCAAACGCGATTGGTGAGTGGAATCAATTCGGGAGCCACGGCGTCGGTTGCATCCACTCGTGGAAACTCATTCTCGAGATTGCTTCCAAACAATAGCGCGGCCTTTCCGAAGCTGTCTACCACGAAGACGTACACGCGACGCGTTGGTATCGGCAGCGGGTCTGCGCCCGGAGCCCGCTGGAGCAGCAACTTATAGCAACCGCCGCCTTCCACGCCGCCGGTAACCAACTGCTTGGTCCTGGCACTCTCAAGAGCCAAGCGATAGGGCCAAGCGTCTTCGAGAGCGGGCGATCGCAAATCGAGCCAGCCTACAACTCTCGCCAGGCTGCGCGCGGCGCTGGTGAGCGACGTGACCGCGGTTGCCGATTCACCGTGAACCGCGATCCAGTCCGACCGCAGCGGACGCTCGAGTTTTGTGTCTTGCTCGTTCGAATCTGGAAGGGCCCAAGCGTACTCCACGCAGCGATCCAACGCCTGGCAGGGACGCCCGAGCAATACATAGTCGGCCAGATCGGCCGTGGCGGCCACGGACACGTCTCCGGTAAAACGCAGCTTCTCGATCAAGTCATCGGGTGGCGGTATCCAGACAAAAACGCGCGGCTTGCCGGAACTCGCTCCCAGCAAACGCGCGACGGCATCGGCCGAGGGATGCTCCATCCAGACCGGCTGCGCGCCTGCCTTGTTCTCCCTCCAGCGCCATTTCGACTTCTCGCCATCCCAGGCCAAGACATGAGTGGGCGGCTGAACGGTGGGATCCTGAATCGATAGACCACGATTGCGCAAGGCGTTTGAGATCTGGACGGCGCGGTCCAGTTCCGGCTGGGGCGCGGGCGCTCCCACATAGACGCGCATCAATTCTCGATCCGGCGCAACCCATTTGTTCAGCTCGAACAAGTCGCCGGCTTGAACCAACGCGCCGTCTTCGGCCCGTTTTGAAATGAGGGCGTCGGAGGAACCCAACCCATTGACCCTTGTAATCCTGATCTCGAGCGCCGGCTGAGCGGGGACCACGCGCTTGAGTTCGCACCCCTCGCGCAGATTCATCGCCAAGCCGCCGTTGATCTTGATCAGGTCGCCCAAAACCCGGTTGACGGCCACCGCGACTCGACCGCCGGATTCACTAGGCTGACCCAGCAGCCCGCGCTGGTTCCGGCCGTTCTTGGCGAGCAGGACCGGTTCCTGATAGGGAACCTTCGATTGCATCAGGGCGCGTGCGCGCTGAAAAATCCGGTCGACGCTTTCGTTCACCGCCGAGGCTGCGAGTACATGCAGCAACGACCAAGTGAACGCGCCGTGCGAGCCCTGCAAGTCCGTGCTTCGAAGCTCGGCGGCGGGTTCATAATCCTGAGAAGCCGAGATAACGAGTACGCCTTGGTCTTCCGGCAGCGGTCCCTCGAACGGTTCATCCACTGCGACGTCCCCGTCGGGCGGCTGCGAGCGAACTTTGCCTTTCGTCATGGCGCCGCGTGCTGCACCCCCGCTGTAGCAACTGTCCAGGATCACGGTCAGTGCGATATTCTTAGCGGGCGCGCGCGCGAAGATGGCGGCCAGTTCCTTGCTGCGTATGTCGGGCACGCCGAGTGGAGCGTCCGCCGGGATGATGGTCGAATCCATTCCGCTCGGATTCTGGTTCTTGGGACTGGTATTGCGGATGCGAGAGCCGTGGCCGGCATAGTAGAACAGGCTGACATCTCCCGGCTTGGCGCTCTCGATCAGGTGGCTCGCCAGCAATTTCAGGATGTTGTCCGCTGTGGCTTCCTGGCTGGGATTCGGCAGCATGACCACGTTGCGTTCCTCGAAGCCGTAGCGCCCGACCAACAGGTCCCGCATGGCTTGCGCATCGTTGACGGCTCCGTCCAGATTGTCGAGGGTGCGGCGCGCCGGCGTTCCCCTTACGGCGTTGAGCCGTTGCCGGGTGCGTTCTGAAGCCTGATAGTTGGGCCGATCGGCGGGTTGAAGATAATTATCAATCCCAACCACCAGCGCGCGGCGAACCTCGGCGCGGGCGGCTGAACACGCCGCCACCAGCAAAAAGATGTGCGCAAGCCGCGTCATCATGTGCAGCCTCAGTCTCGGACCCGAGTCCGAAATCATACCAAAGCCTCCGTTCGGATATGCGAGATTTCAGAGCGCCGGGGGTAACGTCATTATTCCGGCTTTTCCACCAGCGCTGCTTCCACCAGATGGAGCGCGCGCTGGAGCCCGGCGTCTCCCGGCTGAAGCTTCAAGGCGGCCTGCAATCCTTCCTGCGCTTCGTGCAACAGGCCGATTCGGAAATCCAAGCCGGCCATCAGTCCGAGAGCTGTTGCATGGGCGGACTCTTGCCGGATGGCCGTGAAGAAACTGGTGCGGCGCTCGGTTTCCTGTTTCGTGAGAGTCACGAAGCTCGCGCTTCCGTTCCCGATGATTCCCGCGCGGCCGATGGCGCGTACGTGCCAGGAGTAGTGCGATCCGGGTTTCAACATCCCCGCCTGGATCGCCACGCGCGTTGCCGTGGTTTGCCAGTTCGCGACGCTGTTTCCGTCTTCGTCCTGGATTTCCACTCTATAAGCCGAAGCGTCCGCAACCGGCGAATAGGTAAGATTTATTGAGTCCGCGATAGCAGTCATGCCTTCGCGCGGATAAAGATTGCGAACATCATTTGGCCCACGGAAGCGCACCGCGCCTGAAGCCGTGGCGCTTCGATCGGCTAGCGGAGCGGGCGCGGGAATGGGCGGCAACGGCTTGAGTTCTTTGATGGGGCCTTTGGTATCCGTCAAAGCGTCCGCGGTAACGGTGGCCTGGGCGCCAGAGCCGAGCTCAAATCGGCGGCCGCTCAGGAGAATGACCGTGGCATTGGACTTTAGCCCGATGTCGAGCGTCGCTCCCTTCGCCAGCCACTCGAGATTCGAAACGGCCACGTGATTCTGAGTCACCCGGCCAGACAGCGTTTCCACCACCGCCACCGAATCTTTGCAACAATCGGCCGCGTGCGCCGGAAGCAGCGCCAGCAGGGCCGCAATGTATCGAATGATCTGCCGCATGCCAGGCCTCCTCAAGCTTCCTTTGGAAATAGACGTTCGGCCGTCGGATACGGACTCAAGTATGATTTCAAAACCCAGGCCGCGACGATGCCGGAAAGTAGTGCGAGCTCCGGGCCGGCCAAGGCGATCATAGTCCGCGAGAGACGAAAGACCACGAAGGCCAGCAGAGCGTAAACGCAAGCCACGGCGAGCGCGGTGAATAACATGACTGCGGCTTTATGAGGAAAGCGCAAGGTCAAGGCGATGGTCGCGAAACACAGTACAGACGCGGCCAGCATGCAGACCCACAAGTCCAGGCCGCGAACGGGAAGACCGGCGGCAATGGTGTGGACCAACAGCGCTTGGAAGAGAACTCCTGATAGCAAGGTGGAACTGACGGTGGGAGGAACGCGATGCTCATCGTTGGAACCGGCGTAGTCGGCGCCGATGATGACCAGCTTGTCGCGGAACAGACTGGGAACCGTTTTCACGCGGCCAGCGGCATCCTTCCATGAAATCTTTGGGATGTCTTGCGGGCGCACGGAATAATCGATCCAGAACGAGGAGTCGGTCTGGTCGTGCGTTGGATTGAGGGACGCGACCGTGGCGGCGCGACCGGCGAAGGAGGGCCGAAGTTGGCCGTTGTTGTCGAGGTAATTGAGGCGAGCGTGACGAATCGCACGGCCCTCCTCCTCTTCGAGATTCACAAATCCAAAAAGGGCCTGATATTGCTCCGGTCCCAACAAGTGTGCAGTGAGCGGACCGACCGGCTCTGTGCCGACCACGCCGCCCGACGGTGTGGAAAACATCGCGAGTACTAACTGGCCGGCGCGCCGGGTGAGCAGGCCAGCGAGTTCTTGAGAGCTGCTCCAATTCGCCGGAAGCAGAATATCGATGGCAACTCCTCGCGCGCCGGCGGCCAGGATACTCTCAATCGTACGGCTGAAGTCATCCGCCCAGGCGCGGTCTGCGAGCGGCGCCCGATTCTCCGCGATGGCCGGTTCATCCACTGCCACCACCAGCAGCCGGGGATTGGGTGGGTGCTTGGGCAGCAACGCAAAACGAGCGTCGGCAGTGCGGTTTTCGATGTCGCGAAAAACACCCAGCCCGGCGCCCACGCCCGCGAGCAGGACAATCAGAATGGCCGCCACCGCGGCATAGATCAGGCGCCGGGGCGCTTCGTGCGCGCGCCACTTTCGTTGCTCTGCATCCAGCCAGGCCTTTTCGATTTCTGAAACAGCGGCCCCGGCCGTGGCCGGGCGATCCTCCGGACTGCGCTCGAGCAGCGCCAGCACGGGCGCATCGAGTTCCTTGGGCAATACCGGATTCCGCAACGAAAGCCTGGCGGGTTTTTGCCGCTGATTCTCGTGGACCTCCGATAAATGCCGTCCGAAGGGCGAATGGCCGGTGAGCATTTCGTACGTCATCGCGCCGAAGGCGAATCGATCGCTCGCCGGCGATGCATCGCAGCCTTGAAAAAGCTCCGGGGCCATGTAGGCGGGCGTTCCTCGAGCGTGGCCGCTCCCCTCCGATCGAATAGAATCGGGCGCGGTTCCAGCATCCGGATCGTAGCCGCTTGAGGGTTTGAGCTGGGCCAGTCCGAAGTCCACTACTTTCGGAACTTCGCTGGAGTTCTCCTGCCGGGCCAGAAACAGGTTGGCCGGCTTGAGATCCCCGTGCACGATATCTTGCGCATGAGCGCTGTCGATTGCATCCGCGACTGCGCGCAGCAGGGGGATCGCCTCCGCGACGGGGAGCATGCGTCGATCCCGCAAGAGCTGGCTCAGCGTCCGGCCCTCCAGGTACTCCATCACAAGATACGGCAGGTCGCCGCTATCCGGGTCGACACCATAGTCGGTGACATCAACGATATTGCGATGCTTCAGCCGGCCCAAGGCGCGAGCTTCGGTCTCGAATCGCTTGCGGGCATGCTGGGGAATCACACCTTCCGATAAGATCAGCTTGAGGGCGAAATTCTTTTCCAGGCCGAGATGTTTTACCAAGTAAACCGCACCCATGCCGCCGCGCCCCAGGCGCCGTTCAATTAGATACTTGCCGTTTACCAGCAAGCGGCCTGGAAAGCCATGTTCCAGAAGCGTTCCGTCATAGGAACAGGTACGTGTGGGAGCCTCATAACAGCGCGAACAAGTGGGGCACTCCCGAACCAGCAACCGGGCGTTCTCGTTCTCGGCGCCGTCGTCTGTTTCGTCTTCGATGGCCGCGATCAAGCGCGCCACGCGGGAGCGCAGTTCGGAATTGCCCTTGCAGATTTCTTCGAGGTAGGCAGCCCGGCTCTCGCTCGGCAAATCGAGCGCCGCCTCAAAGATTGCCTGAAGCTTCGCGTGATGTTCCGGAGTCATCTGCTTCTCCCCCCATCTCCGTCTTCAGCCAAGCCTTGGCAAAGCGCCAGTCGTTCTTGACGGTCTTAAGGGAAACATCCAATACTTCCGCGGCTTCGGCTTCCGTGAGTCCGCCGAAAAAATGCAATTCCACCACTTCGGCTTGCCGTGGATTCAGTTGCGC
>JBGPSX010000110.1:0-10219 GCA_041490325.1 Bryobacteraceae bacterium
CCCTCTCAAGCCGGGCTTCGTCGCCCACATGATGGACCACGGATATGTCTTCGACGGTCCGCACTGGACCTTCAACGATTCACCGCTGCAAGGCCTGTATTTCCGCCCCTCGGTCTATCGCAAGGTCCGATCATTCGACGATTTTCAACCCTGGCTCGACCGGATAACGCACTTTCCGGAAGAAGTAGTGGACGATGCGCAGAAACAACTCCCACCGGCCTGGATCGAAGGCGACGAATCCACGCTCGACGGGCTGCTGACCAAACTGATGGGACGCCGCAAGCGCATCCGCGATCTGATCCGCGATTCCCGGCACGGCCGCGTCAATCCATTTCCAGAGTGGAAGTAACGGTGCGTGTCAGAACGAGAATCGCGCGCTCAATTGGATCTCGCGTCCCGGGGTCGCAGCTTCAGTGATGGTGCCGAACTGCGGCGTATTGACGAACCGATTGGGCGTTCCGAGGTTGGTGCGATTCAGGCTATTGTATAGCTCACCGCGGAACTGGAAGCTGACCTTTTCGGTCAATGCAAAGGACCTCGCCACCGCGATATCGAGGAGTTGCAAGCCCGGTCCGTACACGGTATTTCTTCCCAGGTTGCCGAAGGTGAAAGCGGGCGGTGTCGCAAAAGCAGTAGGATTCAACCAACGATCGGCTGTCCTCGTGCCGGACGGGAAGACCGGCTGGCCAGTATAGTTGGCGCGCACGGGATTGTCGCCGAGGATCGTGCCGGCGTTGGCCGTGTCGCCGAACACGGAAACCGTAAATGGAAAACCGGTTTGCGCCTGATAGATGGTCGAAAACCTCCAGCCACGGCTCAACACTCGCTCCCAGGCTTCCCGTCCGAGCGTTGGCAATTCGTACACCGCGCTGACAGCAAGTCGATGGCGAATGTCGCACGCCAGACCTTTTTCGGAACGAAGATCGCTGTTGTTCTGCGCCACCGACGATTCAAACATAGGCGACCGGAAATCGGGCGCATTACTTAGGTTCTTCGCGTACGTGTAATTGGCGAGCACACTCACACCATGCGAATAGCGCCGGCGCAAGTTAACGTAGCCGGCGTCGTACCAACTCTGTGCGCTGTTATCGAGCAGATTGATCCCGCTGACCGTGAAGGTCGTGCTTGCAATTTGAATGCTGGAGGGGAACGTTGTGCCGTCAACGAACGATATGGTTTTGTAAGGGCGGCGCGGCTGAATCAAACCTGGGCCCGGAGCCGCGTTATTGATCAGATACGCACGCTGAAGATGCAACCCGCGCGCGCCCAGATAGCCAACCTCCAGCGTCGTGTCCTTCGAAAGACTCTTTTCGATCGATCCGCTCCACTGTTGCACATACTGCACGGGTGGATGGGGATTGAATGCGGCGAAGCTGACCACGGTCCGGCCGAGAACGGCCGGAGCAAAATCGAAGCTGGTGATCGACGGAACAAAATTATCGCTCTGGTTCGTCTCGGGAAACACGAGCGGGACGTTGTGCAACTGGTTGCACCATGTGTTCATATCGACGGGTGTATAGAATATGCCATAAGCCGCTCGAAAGACGAGCCCAGAGCGCGGGTGGCTGTGCGCGATTCCAAGGCGTGGCGCGAAACGTAGCTTGTTGGGGAACATCAATCCCCGAGGCATACCGTTCTGGCCGCCTATGAAGGCCCTCAACTGGCCGCTGTCGATGAGCAGATTGCTCCACGGACGCGACAGATCGGCAAGCGGGGTCATGAATTCATAGCGCAAGCCGATATTCACGGTGGTGTTGCTGGTCACGCGCCACGTGTCCTGCACGAACGCATCAGCCGACCATTGGCGCAAGTCCATGCTTGGCACGCCAGCCTGGCGCTGCCGGACTGCTGGTAGTCCAAGCAGAAGACTGGCAAGCGCTATGCCGCTGCCATCGCTGGTAGCGGTCTGAGTGGTGAAGCCGCTGGTGAATTGATAATAGCCGCGATTCTGGAAAAATCCCCACATGGGCCAGATGTACCAGCGATAGCTACCGCCAAATTTCATACTGTGCCCGCCACGTTGCCAACTGAACGCATCGCGCCCCTCGACGATTGTGTCCCAGGCATGCATGGGTGTGGCGGCGAAGGAATCACCTATCGGTGAATAACCCTGTACGTTGAAATACGGAGCCCCGAATGCCCCTTTTCCACCAAAACCAACGCCCTGAATCCCGAGTTCGCTGACAATGTCGTTGGACTCATTGTTTTGCGACGATCGATGCATGCTCAAACGCGAAAAAACGATGGACGCCGTATTGACCATGTTGGGCGAAATTACGCGGTTCCAACTAATGCTGGCATGCTGCGAGAAGTTGTCGTTGAAAGCGCCGAACCCTGGAAGATTCTGCGGTGTAAATCCAGTTTCGTGACTTGCGGAGTAGCGTGCCAGGACGCTGTCGCCATGGTCAAAGACGCGATCCACTCGAAAGGTACCTTGATTGTTACTGGCGTGCATCGTTCGCACATCCATGTAGTTGTTCGAATCTACACCCGAACCGAACACTAGCGGCTGCCCCAGCATGGTCATGTTCATGCCCCTATCGCCCAGCGTGTTGGGTTGCGGGACGTACTTCGTGAGCATTTTGCGCGCCACGGGACTCAGGAGCGAGTCGGGAATACGGTTGTTCGAAAACGGATCCCGAACGATTTGCGGATTCGAAGCGGAGATCGGCTTGGATGCATCGAAGTTCGGATTGGAACGCGGGGCGAACGGATTGTAAATAGCCACACCCGCGTTGCTGAAGTCTCCCGCGGCCTCCTCCGGCGTCGGCACGGTCTGGGTCATGGTCATATTGTGCGAGTCCCGCAGGCCTTCGAAATTGGCGAAGAAGAAAGTTTTCGAGCCGACTAACGGGCCACCGATGGATCCGCCGAACTGGTTCAAAACCAGATGATCGGTGCCCGGCATTTCGTTGAACGAACGGGCATCGAATTTGTCGTTCCGAAGAAAATTGTAGGCCGTGCCATGGAACCTGGTAGTTCCAGAACGTGTAATGATGTTGATCTGCCCGCCGCCAGCGCCGCCCATTTCAGCCGAATAGCTGCCGGTCTGCACTTGAAACTCCTGCACGACGTCGGCGGACGGACTTAGATTGAGCGTATTGAAAGTCGGGTCAGTATCGGTTACGCCGTCGAGCAGGAAGTAATTCGCATTGGGCCGATTCCCTCCAACGCTCACGGCCGAACGCTGGCCGGGCCGCCAGTACAACGGATTCATGTCGCCGGCTTGTGCGCCATGGCTCAAATGCGCGCCGGGAACCGTCAGCACCAGGTCAATCAGCATCCGTCCGTTCAACGGCAGCTCGCGGATCGACTTGGGCTCGATCACCTCGCCCACGCTGGTGTCGGTAATCTTCAATGTTTCCGCTCGCCCTATGACGTTGAGAGTCTCAGTGCGTTCACCCAATTGGAGAACCGGATCGAGTTGCATCTGCTGTCCGACTTCGAGACGCACGTTCGTCGCGAACTTCGCGAAGCCGGGTGCGGTCGCCTCCAAGTTGTAATCGCCGGGCGCGAGGCTGGCCAGTTCAAACCTGCCCGCGGCATCAGTCTGAGTGGCGCGGTGGGAACCGGTAGTGGTAGAAACGACGTCGACCTTGACGCCCTGAATCGTCTGACTTTGTGGATCGTGAATGGTTCCGCTTAGGGTGGCAAGATTGGCCTGCCCCCACAGAGGCAGCGATAGAATCAGCGGCCAGAGCCCCCTACCAGCAAAACCAGAGACCATCCCGAACTTCGTAGCAAACATCCCGAGGTAATGCAACATTACTATCGACTTGGGCTATTGAACAATAGTAGAAACGTATTAACGATGCGATCGAAGCGCACTCCTACCATCGGGCTGTTAGCGGGATTGGCGGTGACTCTCACTGCAGTAGCGATCTATTCCGCCTACACGATCGCCCAGCTTCGGAGCCTGCATCGGCTGCAAACTGAAACGATCGACCGCAACCGCACCGATTCGCTGCTGCTGCTCAGAATTCAAAACAACCTCAATTCCATTGGTCTCGCGATACGCGACATGCTGGATCGCACCGACCCCTATCCGTTGACGGCCTGGCGCGGGCCGTTCCGCCGCATCCGTGCCGATCTCGACGACGCCATGCTGCGCGAGGAGAGGATTTCGCCCGCGACAGCCGACCAGCGCCGCTACCTCGGGACATCGGTCGCACAGTTCTGGGACGGCCTCGACCGGATTTTTGCGCTGGCCGACAGCGGTCAGGAAGAGGAAGCCCGCGCGCGTGTCCGGCTTTCGCTGGAAGCCCGCCAGCAGGCGCTGAACACCGCGGTGGCGCGGCTACTCGTGCAAAACAACGAAATGGAGCAACAGGCCGCCGCCGAAGCCGCGCAGATCCACGCGCGCGTGGAACGCAATGTCTATCTGTTCCTGGCCGCGATGTTAGTTCTGATTCTCGCCACCAGTCTTTATCTGGTACAGTACAACCGCCGCATGTTCGCCCAAGTCGCCGCGCTTTCGGAGCGCCGCAGCGAGCTCGCCAAACAGTTGATCTCCATCCAGGAAAATACGTTCCGCCACATCGCGCGCGAGCTGCATGACGAATTCGGCCAGATCCTTACGGCTATCGGCGCAATGTTGCAACGCGCGGACCGGAAGGCGGTTGGGATGGATGCCACGCTGCGTTCGGCCCTTGAAGAGGTGCGCGAAATAGTTCAAACGACACTCGACAAAATCCGGAGCCTCTCGCAGGCTCTGCATCCGGTGGTGCTGGACGACGCCGGCCTCGAAGGCGCGCTGCGCGTCTATCTGCCTGGATTCGAGAAGCAGACCGGCATTGCGATCCGGTATGAGAAAGATGGCGAGAGCCGGCTCATACATCGGGACGTGTCGATCCACCTCTATCGTGTCTTGCAGGAGGCGTTGAACAACGTGGCAAGGCATTCCAAGTCGGCGCAAGCCCGCGTGCGCCTGCGCTATCTAAATGAAGCTGTGGTGCTCGAGGTAGAAGATGACGGGATCGGCTTCCGGGAGAAGGCGGAGAATCGTGGTATGGGTCTGACTTCGATGCGCGAACGCGCGGAACTGGTGGGCGGCCGCGTCGAGTTTCTTCCGCGCAATGGTGGCGGGGCCCTGGTCCGCTTGACGGTCCCGTTGAGTGCCGAGGAGACGCATGCCGGAGCATAGTATTTCAGTCTTGCTGGTGGATGATCACAGTTTGGTTCGCCGCGGCTTCCGCCGCATGCTGGAGGATGATCCCGGTATCCAAGTTGTCGGCGAGGCGAGCGACGGCCAGGATGCCGTCGACCAAGCCGCGCAGCTTCGACCCATGGTCATCGTCATGGATTTCGCGTTGCCGAGCATGAATGGCGCGGTCGCGACGCGCCTGATCCTGAAGTCTGCGCCTGAAACGAAAGTGCTCATGCTCAGCATGCATTCGGAATCCGACTACGTCCGCACTTGTCTCGAAGCCGGCGCGCGCGGCTACTTGCTGAAGAATGCCGTCGATTTGGAACTCATCGATGCGATCAAGAAGATCGCTTCCGGCGAGCAGGTTCTGGATCCGCGCCTGGGGTTTGTGAACGAAGCCGTGACGGAAAAACCCAAGTTAACGACGCGCGAGTTGGAGGTGCTGCAATTGATCGTGCATGGAAAGTCGAACAAGGATATCGCCTTGGTCCTTGGGCTCAGCGTGAATACCGTCGCAGTGCACCGCGCCAATATCATGACGGCGCTGGGCATTCACAACACCGCTGAACTGGTGGTCTACGCTATCCGGCACGGCTTGGCGAGCATCGCGTGAACCGCCGGACGTTTCTCCTTGGCTCGCTCGCTCTGCCGGCGATGGCCGCCGACCCCGGCTTTCGACTGATCAATGTCAGCAAGCAAGCCGGAATCGACTTCCGGCACAACAGCGGCGCGTTCGGCGCCAAGTACTTGCCGGAGACTCTCGGCGCGGGCTGCGCCTTTCTGGATTACGACGGAGACGGCTGGCTCGACATTCTGCTGATCAACGGAATGGACTGGCCGGGGAACAAGCGGCGCTCCAGCACGCTCAGTCTGTATCGCAACAACCGTAACGGAACTTTCACGGACGTCACACAGCCAGCCGGACTCGCCGTTGAAATGTACGGAATGGGAGTGGCGATCGCCGACTACAACAATGATGGCTTTCCCGATATTCTAGTCACCGCCGTCGGACAAAACCGCCTCTTCCAGAACACCGGCAAAGGCCACTTTGTCGATGTCACCGAAAAAAGTGGACTCGGAGGCCGAACCTCATTCAGTACGTCGGCGCTGTGGTTCGACTTCGATCGCGATGGTTTGCTGGATCTGTTCGTCTGCAACTACGTGAAATGGTCGGCCGAGCATGACATTTTTTGCAGCGTGGACGGTAAGCGCAAATCGTTCTGCACGCCCGAAGCTTACCGCGGATCCACTTGCTGGCTGTTTCGGAACCGTGGCGACGGCACATTCGAGGATGTGACAGCTAAGAGCGGAGTCTTCGATACGACTTCCAAATCGCTGGGCGTGGCTTTGCTGGACTACGACCAGGATGGATGGCCGGACCTGTTCGTCGCCAACGATACGCAACCCAATAAGCTGTATCGCAACCTTCGCAATGGGACATTCGAGGATGTGGCGGTACGTGCCGGTGTAGCCTTCAGCGAGGACGGCAAGGCACGCGCGGGAATGGGCGTGGATGTAGCGGATTTTCAAAACTCGGGCGCGCCCGGAATCGCGATCACCAATTTCGACAACGAGATGATGGCGCTTTACCGCGCAGGCGGGAGTGGCGCGTACACCGATGTCGCGCTCCCGAGCGGCATCGGCCAAGCCTCCCGTAGCAGCCTTGGTTTTGGATGCTTTTTCTTCGATGCCGACCTGGATGGCAAGCTCGACCTGCTCGCGGTGAACGGGCACATCGACGAAACGGTTCGTAATATTCGCAGCAACTTCGGTTACGCCCAGCCTCCGCATTTGTTTATCAACAATGGACGCGGAGGTTATCGCGACGTTGCCGGCGATGCCGGATCCGATTTTGCAGCGCCCAAAGTGGGCCGTGGCGCCGCGTATGGCGACTTCGATCGCGATGGCGATCAGGACATTCTCATCACCGCCAACAATGGACCCGCCTTGCTGTACCGCAACGATGTGACCAATGGCAACAAGTCGATCCGGTTGCGGCTCATCGGCGCCAAGTCGAATCGTGATGCGATCGGCGCCATGGTGCGGCTGTCCACCCCGGATGGTACGCAATCGAGGATGGTAAAGACCGGATCGAGCTATCTCTCGCAATCGGAATTGGCCGTTACATTCGGGTTGGGCAAACGCGACAAAGCGGATCGAATCGTCATCGAATGGCCGAGCGGGCGCACGGAGGAACATAAAAACGTGGCGGCCGGCGCACACGAGTGCGTGGAGAGCAAGAGCATCACAGCGCTTCCGCGATAGTCGCGCGCTTAGGTCCCGCGCAGCGCCTGAATCAGCTCGTTGCACGTTTTTGGCGCTTCGCCGTGAAATCGTTCCTTCAGGCGCATTTGCGCGCTCCAATCCATGCGGCGAACGGTCGCTTCCGCCATGATCGGGTCAATGCCGAGCGACCGCAGGGTCTCGGCAACTTCTTCCATCTCTCTCGCGCGACGTTCACCGTGCAGGACGACACGCCCGACCATGTAGTCGGCCAGAGAATTCCAGTCCATTCCCGGATAGCTTTCGGCTAACGAAGCGAACACGCGCTGTTCGGCCCCATAGTGGCTCGCGCCGAGCACGCACTCGGTGACCAGCGCCTCCAGTCCTTTTACGATAATGCTGCGAAACATCTTGGTGGCGGCAGCGACACCGATTTCAGCCGACGCGACTTCCGCCCGGATTCCAAAGGGTGCGAGGCGCTCGATGAATTCGCCGGCCGCTGGGCCACCCGTCAGCATCGCCACGCGATGGCCGGAAGGCGGAACCGGCGCCATGATCGCCACCTCGACAAATCGCGCTCCGGTTGCGCCGATAGTCCGCGCAATGGCCTGCTTCAATGCCGGAGAAACCGAATTCAAGTCGGCGTAAAGATGATGCGCCGTGAGAAATGGACCATTTTGCTCGGCTGCCTGCATGGCCTGGTTCGCCGTGACGGTGGATAGGATAATGTCGCTCTTCGACGCCAGCTCGGCGGTTGATTCAGCCAGGTGCACCCGCGCTTCTTCGGCGCGCCGGCGAATCTTCTGGCCCAGCCCCGCCGTCTGAGCGTGGATGTCGAATGCGGTGATGCGATCCATGCCGGCATCACGCAATCCCCTGGCGATATGGAATCCCGCTTCGCCAAAACCGACAAATCCGATGGCAGGATTCGCGTCCGTCAATGCAGGTACCCGCCGCCGTCGCACAGAATCATCTGACCGGTAATGAGTTCGCCGTCGTCGCTGGCCAGGAACGCAATCAGCCCCGCAAGATGTTCCGGCAGGACGCGCTTCTTTATGGCCTGGTTGTTCATCACACGGTTGAAGGCCTCTTCATCGGAGTGCTCCAACGTTCCTGGAGTTGCAACCATACCCGGCATGACGGCATTCACGGGAATACCGTCGTCGCCCATTTCCTTGGCGAGCACGCGCGTCATCCCCATCACCGCGCCTTTGCTTGCCACGTACGCCATTTGCCCGGGATTCGCGAGAAAATACGTCCGCGAGGCAACCATGATGACCCGTGGCGTTTTGCTCTTCTTGATGAGCGGGTACATCGCCTTGGTCACAAGAAAATATCCGACGTAGTTCACGTCCACGTAGCGCTGGACTTCCGCTTTGCTCAGCGTGTGCCAGGGCTTGCGGCCAGTGAGGATGCCCGCGTTGTTGACCAGAATGTCGACGCGGCCGTGTCGGCTCTCAATTTCTTTTACTGCGCTCGCGATTTGCGCTTCATCGGTGCAATCGCAGAGGGTTGACTCCGCTTGGCCGCCGGCTTTACGAATTTGATCGCGCCCCGCAGTGCCGTCCTTAATATCCAGGATCTCAATGACCGCGCCCTCATTTGCGAGCCGCACCGCTGTCGCGAGTCCCAGCCCCGCCGCCGCGCCAGTGACGACCGCGACCCTATCCTGCAAACGACCGCTCACGCCTTGCCCGCTTCCTGCCGCAGCTTCCGCTGCTCGGCTTGCACCGCAAGCAGCGACATGAGAGTTCCCAGCGGATGCGCGCCAACCTCAACCAACGGATGCGATTTCAAAGATCGCAGAATATCGATGCTTTCGTCCTTGAGCGTCTCGAGCGCTTCGGCCTCCTTGGGATTTAGGCCGTACTCGGCCGCCACTCCCGGCGTGTTGTCGAACAGCCGCTGCCGGAGCTGTTGCTTGTGCCGAAGATCGTACAGCAGCTTGTTCAGCTTGTACGCCGACGGCTCCGGATGCTTGTAGAACGCGTAGCCGCCGACATTTTGAAAAATGAATTGAGCCGAAGGCTCCGGCGTGCCCGGTATTCCCTTTTCATTCGGGATGAAGCGCATCACCGCGTGCCCGTGATGCCAGGTGGGTTGATAAGTCAACAACTCTCCGGCTTGATTTCCGATGGCGCCGAACAGGATCATCCAGGACAGCATTTCGGTATTGCCGACCTCGTCGAGCTGCTCGTTCTTGAGGCTCAACAGGGCTTCATGGTTGCCGCGCTCCATATGAGCAATCGCCCACCAGTCGAACTCGAAGGCAGGCTGCGAGTACTTCCAGGTGCCTGGATAATGCGACATCCCGCCGCTCGCCACAATCGCAACACGTTCGGGCCGCTCTGCAATCACGTCACGGATCGCCTTCCCCAGCGCCTGGCATCTTCGCGGCGTCGCCAGCGGCGGAAGGTACGAATTGACGAACACTGGAACCACAGGGATGGCGCGCCCTTCGATGACCCATTCGTACACGGCTGCGAACGCGTGTCCCAGCACCGCGTCCTGTGAGTACGCCATGTCGAAGCCCGCATCCACCAGCTTGTCTTGCAGATCTTCAGCCAGTGCCTGGTGAATGGGCAGACTGTAGTCGCGCCCGGCGAACGAGGCTTTCGAACTTTCGCCCGAGACAATGGCGAAGGTCGGGACTGAGGAAAGGAAGAACGTTTCGAGATGATCGCTGCCGATGACGATGATTGCGTCGGGCTTGGTGCGGTCCAGTGTTTTTCCGAGTTCGCGCATAGCCGCGATGTCGGCATCCAGTTGAGCCGGATCTTCGGTAGGAGGCCGCGTAAAGAGCTGCGGCGCGTGCACGGTCGCCATCGCTGCTACGATCTGTCCCATGGA
>JBGPSX010000111.1:0-10150 GCA_041490325.1 Bryobacteraceae bacterium
GGGCGTTGGCAGGTGGCGGCAAGGGCGCGGCCATCGGAGCCGGAGTTGGTGCTGGGGCGGGGACGGCGGGGGCGGCTGCAACCGGGAAAAAAGATATTAGTTTTCCGGTTGAGACGATACTTGAGTTTACGATTCGATAAAGTGTTGGAAACCGCTCCCTTTGGTCACGGCTCGGTTAGCGGCTTCAATCCCTAGCTGAGACGTGACTAGAGGGAGCGGTCCCCAAGAGAAGCCGCGCTTCAACCGCCTCCGGCTTCAACGGGGGGCCGTAGATGTGGCCTTGCACTTTGTCGCAGCCTAACATCCGGACTAATTCCAGTTCAGCGGCGGTTTCTACGCCTTCGGCTACTACGGTGAGGTTTAGACTGTGGGCCAGGCGGACGATGCCTTGCACAACTGGGAGGGAGCCTTCCGGTTCTTGTAAGCTGCGGAGGAAGGATTGATCGATTTTGAGGGAGTCTACTGGAAGCTTGTTCAGATAGCTCAGCGACGAGTAGCCTGTTCCAAAGTCATCGATCGCAATGCTCACGCCGAGGCCGCGAATTCGCGCCATGCGGGGAGCGGCTTGCGCCAAATCTTTCATCACGTAGCTTTCGGTCAGTTCCAGTTCGAGACAATTCGCAGGAAAACCGCTGGTCGCGAGCGCCGCGGCCACAGTCTCGACAAAGTCGCGCCGCTCGAACTGAAGCGCCGAGACGTTTACCGAGACGCGCGCGGACCGATAGCCGGCATTGTGCCATTGCGCGCCTTGGGCGCAAGCCTGCCCGATCACCCATGATCCAATCTCGATAATCAGACCGGTTTCTTCAGCGATGGGTATGAATTGGTTCGGCGAGATGGTCCCATAAACAGGATGACGCCAGGTCAATAGCGCCTCAAAACTGTCCATCTTCCCGTTCATGTTGACCACGGGTTGGTAAAGCAGATCGAATTCGTGATGCTCGAGCGCGCGGCGCAGGGCATTCTCCAGACGCAGGCGTTCGAGGCCGCCGGCGTGATCTTCGGCGAGGAAGATTTCAACGTCATTCTTGCCGCTGTTCTTGGCGTGGTACATGGCCAGGTCCGCATTGCGCAACAATTCCGCTGTCGTAGTCCCGTGTTTGGGAAACACGGCTACGCCGATGCTGGCGGTGACAAACAACTCATGGCCATCGATGCGGTGCGGCGCCCGGAAAGCGTTCAGAAACTCCTGGGATGCCTGGATGGCGGTTTGTTCATCGGGTTGCCGCGCCAATACGATGGTGAATTCGTCTCCACCCATGCGGCCGGCCAAGTCGTCTTCGGTCAGCAGCCGGCGCAAACGCTCTCCCACTTCCTTGAGCAGACGGTCGCCCATGGCGTGGCCGAGCGTATCGTTGATCTGCTTGAATCGATCGAGATCGATGAAAAGTACCGCCAACGTGGCAGAACCCTGGCGAGCCTGCGCCAAGGCCGCTTCGAGCAACTCGATGAAGTAAGAGCGATTCGGAAGACCGGTCAGCGAATCATGCCGGGCCCGAGACTCCAGGCGATCGTGCAGGCGCCGCTGTTCGATCGCGACTGCTGTAAGGCGGCTGGCCAACTGCAGCAGATCACGGTCGCTGTCCTGCTTCGCGTGACCGCAACGATAGTGCAGAGCGATCATGCCGAGGAGCGTTCCCTTGGACGATAGAATCGGCGTGGTGAGACACGCCGCGATGCCGATCTGCGCTGCATAGTGGGCGCGTTCAGCCCAGATCGGACAGTGGCGGACATCGTCCCAGTAGACGGTCCAGCGAGCCAGTTCAGCCGCAATGGAGTCGCTGTTATCGCGCAACACACGAACGGGCTTGAAGAGGCGCAGCGTATCGGGCGGAAAACTAGGCGCCGAATGCCACTGCAGCATGCCGTCCCTTAACAAAAGCACCGAGCAGATCGCTTCCGGACGCTGGCCCTCCACCATGCGAACGACTTGCCGCAGGGTGGAATCGAGCTTGCGATTTTCGGCCATCATCTCGAGTACGCGATTCCGGCTTCGCTCCAACTGCTCGCTACGCTCTCGTTCCGAGCGGATTCGATATTCGAGGACGAAGCGGCCGATACTGCGCGCCATCAGCTCGATAAGTTCCTTCTCGTCCGGCGAGAAAGATCGCATGCCGCCATTGCAGGGCGAGGAAAAGCTCAGGGTTCCGAACAGTTCCGATTCAACCAGGATGGGCGTCCCGATGTAGATCTCAAAGTCACGCAGTAACCTGCCGGCCGGGACGGATTCGGAAGAGGTGAGTGTTCGCAGGCGGCTGGCGACCGTGAGGCAATGGGTGGACTCGAGCGGAAGTTTGGAGCCTGGTCCCGGGCCTTCGCTCCCGTGCGCGGCTCGCACCACACCCGTAGCGCCCTCCACATGCAGGATCATTCCGATCGGCAATCCAAACAACCTGCTGCCGGTCTTCAGATGGTCGTCAAAGGCGTCGTCGAGCGAGGCATAGGTAGATGTGCTGAGGCGGTGCAGTTGCTTCAAGTGGTCCGCGAAGCGAGCCAGCTCGCCGGAATCTGCCGGAAGACCTGGCTCGGCTGCGTGCGGCGCGTTTCCCATTTCCGGGGAAAGAGTGCTCGCGATCGAGCGGCCTATATCCTGGACAGCCACGGGCCGGCCTGCTTCAAAAAGTAATCGCCGGGTCACCTCGACGCCGATTCGTTGGCCGTCTTTTCTTACGACGACGAGTTGGAGATTTAGTGGGGAGCCACCTCCCAACTGTTCCAAAATTTGCCGGCGAGACGATTCCCACAATTCCGGCCCCAGCAGCACGCTGAGGTTCATGCGCAGAGCTTCTTCGCGGCGGTAGCCAGTGGCACGCTCCATGGCCTCGTTCAGTTCGATGATGTTCCCATTGAAGTCGTAGGAACAAACCAGCTCCGCGGATTCATCCACGATCTCACGCTCATCTTGACGAAGGAGGGCGAGCTCGGGTGAAATTGCCATCTGTTAACCTTTCCACTGCATCACGGCGGGGCAGGTCACAATCGGCGTGTGACTCCGGCTGACCGTTACTATCTTTAGCAGAAAATCTCTGAAGCGACAATTACAGCAGAGTTGGGTGTACCAGTCCATACAGCATGGACGGTACAGCGAGTACTGGCTGCCATCGAAAGTGAGTGCTCCGGTGAAATTGGGTGCAGGCACGGAGTTTCCGCCTTGGAAATTTCGCATTGCTTGGGATGTATGCCGGCGGAAATCCGATCCTGCCCCCAATTTGGCAGTCGAGGAAAATCCGAGCCGGCAGCTTCCAATTCTGCGCTAGCTTCGCTGGTGAATGATGGCCTTTGCACCTAGGAGTTCCTCCAGCAGCGGTGTCTGAGGGTAGGGATGACCGGGATAGCGGCGGAATCCTTCTCCGAAATCGATTTTTGCCAGTGCGCCTCGCCCGCGCGTCCAGCGCTCCATCGTCTCCAGGGCATCCGGGATGCCGTGCTGACGCTTCATCCATTCGTGCTGGCTCACGTGAGCGGCCAGCATGCGGCGCTTAGTTTCGAAGGTGCTCTTCACGTCTACGACGAAATCCGGCTCGAGCAGCGAACCGAAGCGATCCACACCGGCCACCGAATCCACGAAGTAAAGATGTGGAATGGCTGCCAGCGCGGGCGCCGGCTCGGCGGCGTGGGTGGCATAATTGGGCGCCGAGGCAGCGAAGCACGCGTCTCTCACCAGGATGCTGGTGGCCTCGTGATCGCAATGGTAGTCGATGGGCGCAGCGGTGAGGACAAGTTCGGGACCGAGGCCGCGGATCAATTCCGTGACGCGCCGGCGCGCCGCATCGGTGTTGAAAATTGCGAGGTCGCCAAACTCCGCGCAGCAATACTCGGCGCCGATGAGCTGGGCCGCAGCGGCCGCCTCGCCGCGACGGATAACGGCAATCTCCGCGGCGCTGTGCAAGGCGGTGCCACAGTCCCCCGCGGTCATGCTGACGATGGTGATGGAATGTCCGGATTCGGCCAGCAGCGCAAGCGTTCCTCCAGCGAGGATCTCTGCGTCATCCGGGTGGGCGTGGATGCAAGCGATACGCATTGTCTGAGGCTATCCGATTCCGGCCGCTCGATGCCGGGCGGGGTTCTTCGGGGCCAGCCGGCAGCCGCTCAGCGTTCTCCGGCGAGCGTTTCGCTCTACTGATCGGAACGTTCAGAACGATCGAAAACAGCGTGAACAGCAGCGATGAGCTGCGTAGTACGACCTTCATTGGGGAAACAGCCTGCTACATTCAACATAGTCGCACATGGTGGCGAAAAAAACGGAAACCCGATGGCCGGCGATGCTGGCGATGTTGGCGACGGGCGGATTGCATTTCGTCATGCCCGCGCAGCTTCGCTTTGGGCCAGGTTGGCTTTTGGTCGCGGTAGTGTCGCTGTTGCTGATCCCCGCCAACGTGCTGCATCACACGGGACGCTTCGACCTGAGCCATATGCTGGGCCACGTCGTTCAGACCATCGTGACGGCCTCGCTGGTGTGGTCGCTCACATTGCTGATTACTCGCCTGCCAGCGCACAGCGACACACCCAAGACGCTGCTTCAGGCGGCGGTAACGCTTTGGGTGGCGAATGTACTGGTGTTCGCCTCCTGGTATTGGCGGCTGGATGCGGGCGGTCCGCACCAGCGTCATTTGAGGAAATCGCATACCGACGGGGCGTTCTTGTTTCCGCAAATGGCGCTGCCCGACGATCGCTCGCAAGAATGGCGACCTGGTTTTGTGGACTACTTATTTCTGTCTTTCAACACCAGCACCGCCTTTTCGCCAACCGATGTGCCGGTCTTATCGCCTTGGGCGAAGATGATGATGATTGTGCAGGCCGCTATCTCGCTCACTACCGTGGCGCTGATTGCGGCGCGCGCCGTCAATATTCTCTGAGGGCTTGTCGCTACACTGGTTTTTTATGAAACTTCAAAGTTACACCATCACGCAGGGTAACGATCGGGCGCCCGCGCGTTCTTATCTCAAGGCTATCGGGTATAGCGATGAAGACCTGAAGAAGCCCATCATCGGCATCGCCAACACCTGGATCGGGACCATGCCATGCAATTTCAACTTGCGGGAACTTGCGGTGGATGTCGCCAATGGCATACGCAAGGCCGGCGGGACTCCGATGGAGTACAACACCATCGCGATCAGCGACGGGATCACCATGGGCACCGAGGGCATGAAGACGTCGCTGGTGAGCCGCGACTGGATCGCGGACACGATCGAACTGGTGGCACGCGGTCACATGTTCGACGGCATCGTCGCTTTGGTCGCTTGCGACAAGACCATCCCCGGCGCGGCCATGGCGCTGCTGCGGCTGAATATTCCCGGATTGGTTCTCTACGGCGGCTCGATTCTGCCAGGCCGTTACAAGGGTCGCGACGTGACGATTCAGGACGTCTTCGAAGCGGTGGGCGCAAATGCCGCTGGAACGATGTCCGACGCAGAACTGCTGGCCATCGAAAACGTGGCTTGTCCCGGCGCGGGCGCCTGTGGCGGCCAGTTCACTGCCAACACAATGGCGACGGTGATGGAGATCATCGGGCTGTCTCCCATGGGTACCGCCTCAGTGCCGCAGGTGGACGTACGCAAGCATGATGTGGCGGAGCGCTGCGGCGAGCTGGTCCTCAATCTGGTGAGGAGCAACTTGCGGCCTCGCGACATTGTGACCCGCAAAGCGATCGATAACGCGATCGCTTCAGTGGCGGCAACCGGAGGTTCCACAAACGCCGTGTTGCACCTGCTGGCGATGGCGCGCGAAGCCGGCGTCCCCCTAGGCATCGACGATTTTCAGACCATCAGCCACAACACGCCGCTACTGGTGGATCTGAAGCCTGCCGGAAAGTTTGTCGCGGTGGACGTCGACAAAGCCGGGGGCATTCCGGTTATCGCCAAGCGACTCCTGGACGGACACTACGCCGATGGCTCAGCGATGACCGTAACGGGCCGCACGTTCGCCGAGGAGGCAGCGGACGCCAAAGAGACACCGGGGCAGGAAGTTATCCATGCCTTGAACAATCCGATCAAGAAGAGCGGCGGCCTGGTGATTCTACGCGGATCGCTCGCTCCGGACGGTTGCGTGATGAAGGTCACCGGGATCGAGCGCAAGGAGCAGCGCGGTCCGGCGCGCGTGTTCGAGTCCGAGGAAGCGTCGATGTCCGCGGTGATGCACGGCAAGATTAAGGCCGGGGACGTGATCGTGATTCGTTATGAAGGGCCGCGCGGTGGTCCGGGGATGCGGGAGATGCTGGGCGTGACGAGTGCGATTGTGGGGGCCGGTTTGTCCGACAGCGTGGCGCTCATCACGGACGGAAGATTCAGCGGAGCGACCAGAGGATTCATGGCCGGTCATATCGCACCCGAGGCCGCTGTGGGCGGACCCATCGCCGCCGTCGAAGAAGGCGACACGATCCACATCGACATCGCAAACCGCGTTATCAATCTGGAGATTCCGGAAACCGTGCTGCGTGAGCGGCTCAAGAAGTGGACCAAGCCGGAGCCGCGTTACCGCTCGGGCGTGTTCGCCAAATATGTAGCTCTCGTAGGATCGGCTTCTGAAGGTGCGCTTACGACGCCGGCGTAAGGTGATTGTCGAGCATCTTCTGAACGTCGGTCTTGCCCAGGGCCCCGACCTTCTGCTCGACCACCTTGCCACCCTTGAACAGCAAGAGAGTGGGAATACCCCGAACGTTGTAACGCATACCGGTTGCGCCGTTCTCGTCCACGTTCAGCTTCCCGACCTTCACGCGGCCCCGGTAGGCGTCGGCCACGGCATCCACGGTCGTGGTCATCATCCGGCACGGGCCGCACCACTCCGCCCAGAAGTCCACCAGAACCGGAACTTCGGAGTTCAGCACCTCCGTGTCCCAGGTCGCGTCAGTAAAAGTTAGTGTGTTCACACCAGCCATATTGGTTGTTGCCATCTCCCTTACATAGATGTCATAAAAAACTAAAAAGATTCAAGCCGACACAAGCCTTTGATAGAGCGTTGCATACTCGCCAGCGGCGGCCGTCCAGGAGAAATCCTTGCGCATGCCTCGCCGCATCATAGCAGACCATTCGTTCCTGTTTTCAAAGGCTTCCAGGGCCGCGCGAATCGCCTCCAACAAGGCGGTTCCGGCGTATTCCTTGAATTTGAACCCGGTATCCTCATCAATCGTATCATCGAGTCCGCCGGTGGCGCGAACCACTGGTACCGTGCCGTATCGCAGGCTATAAATCTGATTCAGACCACACGGTTCATATCGGCTGGGCATGAGAAACATGTCAGCGCCGGCCTCAATCCGATGCGCGAGCGCGTGGTCGTATCCGATTTGCAGGGCGACCTGTTCCGGGTAGGTTTGCGCCAGCGCGCGAAACATGGATTCGAATTCGTGGTCGCCCGATCCGAGCACGACCAACGAGACGTTTTCAGCCAGCAGCCGCGAGGCCGTCTCGGCGATCAGATCGAAACCCTTTTGGGCCGCGAAGCGAGACACAATGCCGAGCAGCGGCCGGTTTCCCGCCGGCAATCCCATTTCAGCCAGCAGGGCGCGCTTGCACTCGCGCTTGCCGCTCAGATCGCCGGGAGAATAGTTGCGAGCGATGTGAGGATCTTGCTCGGGGTTCCATTCAATGTAGTCGACTCCGTTGACGATGCCGTAAATTGGAGCGCGTTTGCGGAGGAGGCCATCCAGCCCGAAGCCATACTCGGGTGTTTGGATCTCTTGTGCATATCCCTTGCTGACGGTGCTTACAGCATCGCTCCAGGCGATGCCGCCTTTGAGAAAATTGACGTTGCCGAAAAATTCCAAGCCTTCGGGATGGAAGACCGATGGAGCGAGACCGATCGGCGCGAGCGTTTGCGGTCCGAAGATACCTTGATATCCCAGATTATGGATGGTGAAGAGGACTTTCACGCGGTCGAAAGTCGGGTCGCCGCGAAAATGCTCGGCCATGTAAACCGGCATGAGTCCGGTCTGCCAATCGTGACAGTGAACGACGCCGGGACGGAACAAGTACCGCGCCACCGCGATGGCGGCCATCGACAGGACACCGAAGCGCAGGTAGTTGTCGGGGAAGTCGCCGGCCGCCGTGCCATAGATCCCGTCGCGATCGAACAAGGCCGGGCAGTGGACAAAATAGAAAGTGACATTGCGTTCGGTGGTCTCATACAGGCCGACGAGGTATCCCGGACCAAGGGGAATCCAGAGACTCCGGTAGGCCTCGCGGGGCGGATCCGGATAGTGGTTCTGCCGATAGCCGGGGATCACCACGGCGACTTGTTCGCCGCTGGCTGCCAGCGCCGCCGGCAACGCGCCGATGACGTCGGCCAATCCGCCGGTTTTAGCAAAGGGCGTGGCCTCGGAAGCCACCATCAGGATCTTCATGGGTGCGAGCGCCAAAATGGGTACGAGCCCCGAATGCTCCCCGCCAGGCGCATCAGTTCGGCGTTTCCTTATTCACGGCGTCCAGAACGCCATTGATGAATCGAACCGACTCCTCGCCCGAAAACTGACGCGCCAGTTCCAGCGCCTCATCGATCACCACCGCTGGAGGCGTCTGCTTGCGGCTCATTTCATAAATTGCCATACGCAGGATATTACGATCTACCATAGGCATGCGCTCGATTTTCCAATGCTCCGACTTCTCGGAGATGCGGGTGTCGATGTCGCCCGCCATTTCGCGAGTGCCTTTGGCCAATTCCTCCATGAATTCGTCGCGCGGGGGGCGGCGCTCACCTTCTTCTGAAAATTGGGTCTCGTAGAACGACGAGATGGCTTCTTCCACGGGCTGCTTGTTCATGTCGCATTGATAGAGAACCTGCAAAGCTCGCTGGCGGGATTGATGACGAGCCGACATAAACCGCTGCTTCTATTTTCGCAGCCGGCGCAGCAGGTCGGCCATCTCGATGGCAGTGAGGGCGGCATCGGATCCCTTGTTGCCGCTTTTGCCTCCAGCGCGATCGATAGCCTGCTCCGCCGTGTTGGTGGTGAGAACCCCAAAGGCAACGGGTATTCCGTGCTCGAGTTGCACCGCGGCGAGTCCATTGGCAGCCTGTCCGGCCACGTGGTCGAAGTGCGGCGTCTCCCCGCGGATCACGGCGCCAAGCGCGATGATCGCGTCGAAACGCTTTTGCTCGGCCAGTGTCTTGGCGGCCAGGGGCAGCTCCCACGAACCGGGAACTCGCACGATTTCGATGTCTTCCGTCTTCACGCGCGAACGCTTTAACGCGTCCAATGCGCCCGTAAGCAGGCGATCGGTGATGAAGCTATTGAATCTTGACACAACCACGGCGAACTTGAGGTCGTGCGCATCCAGATTCCCTTCGATCACTTCGGACATATGGGATAATTTGGGTTCAGCTCCCCATTCTACCCCATGGATCCCGCGTTCATACGGAACTTCTCTATCATCGCGCATATCGACCACGGCAAATCCACGCTGGCCGATCGCTTGCTGGAATTCACCGGCGCGCTGGCGCAGCGCGAAATGATGGAGCAGGTGCTGGATTCGATGGATCTGGAGCGCGAGCGCGGCATCACCATTAAAGCGCATGCGGTCCGCCTGAATTACCTGGCTGACGACGGCCAAATGTATCAGCTCAATCTCATCGATACGCCCGGCCACGTGGACTTCACCTACGAAGTCTCGCGCAGCCTGCAAGCCTGCGAAGGCGCATTGCTGGTGGTGGATGCTTCGCAAGGCGTGGAGGCGCAGACGCTTGCCAACGCCTATCTCGCCTCACACCTCAATCTCGAAATCATTCCAGTCATCAACAAAATCGATCTGCCGTCGGCTGAGCCCGAGCGCATACGCGAACAGATCGAGCAATTGATCGGGATTCCCGCCAAGGACGCGTTGTTGGTGAGCGCCAAGCAGGGCATCGGAATTAAGGAAGTGCTGGAAGCGGTGGTGCATCTGGTGCCGCCGCCACAAGGCTCGCCCGACGCCCCGCTGCGCGCGCTGATCTTCGACTCCTGGTTCGATCAGTACCGCGGCGTGATCATCCTGACGCGCGTCCTGGATGGAAGGCTGCAGATGCGGCAGAAAATCAAGCTGTGGTCGAATGGCGCGATGTTCGAGGTGGATGGCCTCGGGTACCAATCGCCCAAGCCGATCCCGTGCGAAGAACTCTCAGCCGGCGAAGTTGGATTCATGTTCGCGAACATCAAGACGGTTTCTGACGCCCAGATCGGCGACAC
>JBGPSX010000112.1:0-10117 GCA_041490325.1 Bryobacteraceae bacterium
TATCAATCGCGCCTCCCATCGCCTGACTACGGCTCACAAGTGGAATGCACGGCGCGGTCCGGCTCTCCGGGAAACATGCTCCTCTGCAAGAGCTTCGCTGACAATCCGATGACGGTTACTTTCGATCTTTCAGCGTGTGCCATCGCTGGACAACAGAGCCTGCAAGAATATATTTCTCCGGCCGGCATCGGCAGCACAGTGAATCCATCCGGAACTACGTCGGCGACCATATCGTTGGAACCCGGCGCCGCAGTATGGTTCACCTTCCCCACGATATTTGCAGGCAGCTTCCGGCAGCCCACGATATCGGCGAGCCTGGCCGATGTTCCGAACGCCGCAAAAGTCGTGGTGCAGTATGCCTACGCGCCGTATGCCCTGGATCCTACGCAGACAGATTATTCGCCATTCACTCTGGATTGCGGCGGTGGAACGTGCTCGCTGCCAGTCGATCAAGCGATCGGAACGATCTATTATCAACTGGTCTATCTCAACGCGGCCTCCAAGGTCCTGTCCGTTTCAGGCCTTCAAACAAACTAGGACTCGGGTCACAACACGGATCAGCGCGCCGCGCTACCTTCGCGGGCACGCAGTCCGCCGCAATCGAGAAACCATTGATGAGTCTCCAGGATTCCAGCCTCGAGGGGGATCCGATCGCGCCAGCCCAGAGCGCGTACGCGCGAGACATCCAGGAGTTTTCGAGGCATCCCATCCGGTTTAGAAGCGTCGAACACGATGCGGCCCTCAAAGCCAACGATTCGTACGATCAACTCCGCGAGTTCGCGGATGCTTATGTCCGTTCCGACGCCGACATTGATAATCTCGCCCTCGTGATAATGATGCATGAGGAAGACCGCGGCGTCGGCCATGTCGTCCACGTGCATGAATTCGCGGCGTGGAGTTCCGGTACCCCACACCACCAGTTCGCGCGCTCCGCAGTGGTGAGCTTCCGTTGCCTTGCGCATCAACGCCGGCAGGACATGCGACGATTCCAGGTCGAAATTGTCTCCCGGTCCGTAAAGGTTGGTCGGCATGAGGCTAATCGCATTGAAGCCGTATTGGCGCCGATAAGCCTGGGCCAGCTTGATGCCCGCAATTTTCGCAATCGCATACCATTCGTTGGTAGGTTCGAGCGGACCGGTAAGTAGATACTCCTCCCGGATCGGTTGCGGCGCCAACTTTGGATAGATGCATGACGAGCCCAGGAGTTCGAGTTTCGCGACTCCGTGCCGGTAAGCGGCGTCGACGACATTCAACTGGATCGCCAGGTTGTCGTAAATGAATTCCACCGGATACGTGCTGTTGGCCAGAATGCCGCCCACTTTGGCGGCCGCCAGGAACACATACTCGGGCCTCTCGGCGGCGAAGAAAGCGTCTACCGCGGACCGGTTTGTGAGATCCAACTCGGTGCGGTTCCGGGTGATCAAATGGGCATAACCCTCGCATTGCAACCGCCGGCAAATCGCACTGCCGACCAGTCCCCGGTGGCCGGCAACGTACACTCGGCTGGACTTATCCATGCGCGACTCCGCGCGGGATGACCCGGTGTCCGGCTTGCTCCAGAGTTTGCTCCTGGCGCGCCAATTCGGCGTCGTGCTCCAGCATTTTCCGAACCAGTTGCTCGAAGCTGACCTTGGGCCGCCAGCCCAGGGCTTCCCTTATTTTCGAAGCATCCCCGCGGAGCTCATCCACTTCCGTGGGCCGCATATAACGCTGGTCGAATTCGACAAAGTCTTTCCACTCCAGGCCGGCGAGCGAGGAGGCCAGATCCAGAAACTCCCGTACCGAATGGGACTCTCCGGTGGCGACCACATAATCGCCCGGCTGCGGCGCTTGAAGCATCATCCACATGGCCTCCACGTAGTCGCCGGCATAGCCCCAATCACGCCGGGCATCCAGGTTCCCGAGAAACAATTTCTTCTGCAATCCTAGCTTGATGCGGCCCAGCGCGCGCGTGATTTTCCGGGTTACGAAGGTTTCGCCGCGACGCTCGGATTCGTGGTTGAACAAAATGCCGTTTGCAACAAACAGCCCGCATGCTTCCCTGCAGTTGACGCCAAACCAATGCGCCGCGAGCTTGCTCACCGCATACGGACTGCGTGGATAGAACGGAGTGGTTTCACTCTGGGGCGCGGGCGCGGCTCCGAACATTTCCGAAGAGCCGGCCTGATAGCAGCGTACCGGTTTCCCGCTCTGGGCGATGTAATCCTGGACCGCTTGGAGCAGGCGCAGTGCCCCGAGCGCGACGACGTCGGCGGTGTACTCGGGCTGATCGAAGCTGACCCGCACATGCGATTGCGCGGCCAAGTTGTACACCTCATCCGGCTGTACCTTTTCGATCACATGCCGGAGTCCGGATCCGTCCGTCACATCGCCATAGTGCAGGTACAAGTTCGCCCGCCGCTCGTGGGGATCGTCATAAATCGGAGCCAGCCGCTCGGTATTGAACGTGGAGGCTCGCCGCACAATTCCGTGGACCTGATAGCCTTTCCTCAGAAGGAACTCGGCCAGGAACGAACCATCCTGCCCGGTGATACCGCTGATGAGAGCTTTCTGCGCCATGTTATTTTTCGCCCGGCGGAAAACGCGCGACGAAGCGAGCGGCCAGGGTGCAAAGCATGTCCTCAGACAGAGGGAGCCGGCCGGCCCGAATGCGCGTCCAATGATACGTCTTCAATTTGCAGTATCGCACGGCCATGCGGCGGCTGAAACCCAGGGGCGCTACCAAACGGTTCGCGCAAAGGCGTTTCCGGTCGGGCTATGATCAGGGGAGATGATCCGCTCGCGTTGTTTTGTGACTCAAACCGATCATGCCAAGCCGGGGAGACGATCGTAATGGCGACGTCCTGCGTGATAATCGTAGCGCTCCTAATATCTTGCGCGACGCTCCTGGACGCGCAACCCAAGGCTAAACCTCCCGATCAGACGAACTTTATAAATTGCGACAAGGGCCTTTCGGGCTGTGATATCTCTCTGCTGAGTTCCGACGAGCTCAAGAAAGTGGCGGAGTCCTCCAAGAAACGAAATTCGGAAAACTGCCTGAGTGGTTCGACGCTGTGCGACCCGACTCGCCTGACCGCTATCGAAGCGGCCGCCGTTCAGGTCGCACGTTATCGGCGCAACCTGGACCGCTGCCTGAATGTTTCCGCCAATTGCGATCCCTTGAGTCTGAAGGCGAAGGATCTCGAAGCGGTCCGAGTCGCGGTCAAGAAACACAACTACGAAAAGTGCTTGAACGGTTCGCCGACCTGCGACCCCTCGCAACTCACGCGCGAGCAGAGCGCGGGGGTTCAGGGCGCGCTGGCGCGCCGCAATCGAGATCGTTGCCTCAGTGGCTCATCCCTGTGCGACCCGCTGCTACTGACGCCCGCGGATGCCGCATCGGTTCGAGCGAGCTATCTGCGACGGAATCGCGATCGGTGCCTGGAAGCTTCTTCCACTTGCGATCCGATCTCGCTGACAGAGTCCGAAGCCAAAACCGTGCATGCAGAGTTACAGCGGCGCAATCTCTCCAGTTGCCAAAATGGCTTGGCGGCTTGCGATCCGCTGGCGCTGTCGGAGGCTGATTTAAATGCGGCGCGCAATGCCTTCCGGCTGCGCAACGTAGAGGCTTGTAAGTTAGGACGCCCGGCCTGCGATCCTTCTCTGTTGACCGGCCCGGAAATGGCATCCGTCATGGCTGCCTTTCAGCAAAGACGCAGCAGGTTGGACCGGCTGCGTCAGCAAACGTCCAAACCCTGAGCTACTTCTTGGCGCTCGAACCGACGCTGGCGGCATAGAACAGATCTTCTTCACCGACCGGCATGCGAGCCACTTCCATCTCCTGGGCGGCAACCCATGCGTTCAGTCCGCGTTCCACGGAACTGACGAAGGCGTTCAGTATGAGAGGATTCATCTCGCTACCGAAATCCCGGAAAAAATTGACGTAGTGCCCGCCAGCCAGGGGAATTCGTAATTGCCACAGGCGGCTGGAACTACGGGCCTCAAAGTCTTCGTATACGACTCCGTGCATGCTCATGCGCGCACCCTGGAAGCCAAACTCGGTGGTACCACTGCGAATGTGCGACCAGCACTCATCGATGTCGCCCGCTTTGGACAGTCGCGATTCAAAATCGATCACCCGCGCTTCAGCGTCGATGATCTTCCGGAACTTTCCTCCCAGGAACATCCGGCCGGCCATGGTGAACTCGACATACTCGAGATGACGGACGCCTAGCCAAGCCGCGCCACAGAACAATGCGGCGATTAGACCGCTGAATCGATTGTGCACGGCGCTGACCAGCAGGGAAACGCCCGCGACCGCGCCGCAGATGGCATAAATCGTCAAAACCGCGCCCTTGGTCGAGAACCCGCGGTCTAAGAGCTTGTGATGAATGTGGCCGCGGTCAGGCTGGAAGATCGGGCGATTCCGCAGGAAACGCCGGGCGATGGACAGCAGAACATCCAGCAGGGGAACCGAAACAGCCAACAGCGGAATGATGACCGCAACCAGGGTGACCGACTTCTCACTCCACAGCGCGCCATAGCAGCCCAGCATGAAGCCAACCAGCAGGCTGCCACTGTCGCCCAAGTAAACCGACGCCGGGTTGAAGTTGTAGCACAGGAAACCCAACAGACAGCCGGCCAGCGGCATGGTCGCCATCGCAAGCGGAAGATTTCCGTGCGTCAGCGCAGCCACCAGGATCGTTAGCGTGGCTACCAGACCGATACCGGCCGCCAAGCCATCCATTCCGTCGATCAGATTAAACGCGTTGGTGCAGCCCGCCAGCCAAATCACCGTGATCACGAACCCCAGCCACGGCCACGCCGGCAGAAATCCAAACAGGTGAATATCCACGCGGATGCCTGCCCAGTACGCCATCCCGCAGGCGCCGAAGATGCCCATCAGTTTCTGCCAGGCGCTCAGACCAATGAGATCGTCCAGGACTCCGGTGGCAAAAACCACCGCGCCTACCAGGGCTAGTTGCAAGATGTTGGGAAGCGAGTCGTGCAGTATCCGCGTATAGCTGAAGGGCAAGATCAACGCAATCGCGAAGGTGGCTACATAGGACAGAACAATCGCGATTCCACCGACCCTGGGAATAGCGGACGTTTGCTTCTTCCGGACTCCATCCGGGTGGTCTAGAAAGGCCTTCCCGATGGAATCCCGAACTACTGGAGTCAACAGAAGAGCCAGTAGAACCGAGAGCGAACCAAGAGTCAGAATTAAGAACAAAAGACTATTCCTCCAGCGTTAGTTGGCTTAAGGCTTGTCTCACGTTCCCGACGCGGGGTTTGTACGCTCCTACTTGGTTTTTCGGGATTCATTTCCAGAGCCTAAGCTTACTTCATTTCAACCCGGAATTAACCCTAAGACTAGCCGCACTTGGTCCTACATCGTACTAGTACGAGGAGTCCCAAATTAAGTACTGGTACTTAGGCCTTGTTACTAGCTTCCTGCTAGGCGCTTGCAAGACGTCCAGCGAGATGCTGTAACTAGTTCAAGCAAAAAGGCCTTACACGCCCTGACGAACCCAAGCGACCCGTCCCCGAGAATCGAGCCGGGAAATCAGTTGGAGGTTCAAAACCCGGTCGATCCACGTGGTACCGTTACCTATGACTGCGGCCTTTTGGGCGTCACGATTGAGCTTCATTCGCATTACGATTCTACGACGCCAAGAAATACTAGTATGAGAAGCATTTGCAGACTCGGTTCTTGATATGAAATTCGGCGTCAACACGTTCATTTGGTCAGCGGAATACGATCAAGCCGTCTCGGACCTCCTGCCTCGCATTCGGGAAGGAGGATTCGACGGCGCCGAGGTACCGCTATTCCGGCCATCGGAATTCCCGGCCGCCAAAATCCGAAGTGACATGGAAGCGGCCGGTCTCCAATGCACGGTCTGTTCGGTACTGGTTCAAGGCCTGAGCCTCATCAGCGATGACCGCGGCATACGCCAGAAGACGCATCAGCACTTTGAGGATGCGATCCAGGCGACTGCCGACGCGGGTGCGAGCATCATGGCTGGACCCTTGTATTGTCCGGTTGGCTTTCTGCCGGGCCGGCGCCGCACCGGCGACGAATGGTCCCGTGCCGTGGAAGGCTATCAGTCCATCACCGGCACCCTGGTGCGAAACGGGGTGACAATCGCGGTGGAGCCGCTCAATCGCTTCGAGACCTATTTCCTCAATACGGCGGCGGATGCCGCGGCGCTATGCGATGAGGTTGGGCACCCCAACGTGGGGGTCCTGTTCGACACCTTCCACGCCAACATAGAAGAGAAGAAAATTGCGGACGGGTACCGAACCGTAGGCAGGCACCTGAAACATGTGCACACCTGCGAGAACGATCGTGGCATACCTGGAAGCGGTCACGTCGATTGGGACGGGGTATTTCAGGCGCTGCGGGATCTCAAATACGACGGCTGGCTGACCATCGAGAGCTTCGGGTTTACCCTAGGCGATCTCAGCGCGGCCGCATCCATCTGGCGAGACATCGAGCGCACGCCCGACTCCATCGCCTTCGAAGGCGTGCGGTTCCTCCGGCACTACGCCGGTTTACGCTAGTCCTCCTATCAACGCCTGTTGTCTCAATAACATGTCCAAAACTTTGGCCAGGCAAACTTCGGCTCTAGAAGCCAGATCCGGCGTAACAGTACAGGCGCTCCATTTACACTTGGCGCGCTTCGCGATTTAATTGGACATGACCCGCTGCGAACACTGCAATGGCATCGTGAAGAAAACGGATTCGGAATGCTATATGTGTGGAGAGCGCGTTCCGAAGTACGTGAGCCTAGTGGTGGAGAGCAAGCAATTCTCCATGCTGAGCAACGTGGTCTTCCTGGCATCGCTCGGCTACACGGCGTTTTGCTGGATCTCGGAACAAAAGCTTCCGCTCAGCGCGAGCCTGGCGATCTCCGGCACTCTGTTGCTGGTGAAGTTTCTGGCGGACCGGCACGCCAAGCGCAATTCCAATCGCAACGTTTGAAGCGCCGCGGGTTCTTTACGCGAGTGGGCAAACGGGTCGCCTGGCAAAATTGGGTACAGGCACGGAGTTTCCGCCTTGGAAATTCTTTCATGCTTGGATTTCGTGCGGCGGAAATCCGATCCTGCCCCCAATTTAGGGCTGCGTGCCCTTGGCCATCTGGGGCGGCAAGCTGAATGGAATCTCCAGCACGACATCCACATCCACCGCTACTCCATCTCGTGTCGCCGGCTTGAACTCCCAGCAGGCTAAATCCTGAAGCACCGCCTGTTCGAGGGTGGGGCTCATCAATCGAAGAATCGAAAAACTATCGATCTTTCCATCCTTCTTGATCATGGCTGCGACCTGAACGCGAAGTTCCGTACGTGACCCGGGCAGCAGGGGCTCCACGGTTTCGAATTTCCGAAATGGAACCGGCGCGCGAACATTGGTAGTCTCGTTGGGCCGGGATTCGTGCTCGGCGAACCAAAGAATCCAGTCTCCTGAGTACCCTTGCAGATTCTCGATCGGAATCACCATGGTGTATACGTAGCGCCCCTGGAATCGAGCTTCGATGGAGCGCGGGATCGTGCGCGAGGCAGGCCGCAAGGGAACCGACAGAGTGGACATCGATATGCTTCGAACTCTGTCCGCGTACATCACCGCCTTACGATTTGGGTTCACGTGCGGAGGTTCGGCGATTCTGCTGCGATCCTCGTGAACACTGAGTCCGGGAACCCTCAAGCCATCGCCGGTCACTTCGCCGGTGGAGGGTTCTCCGAGAGCGGCCGCCTGCGAAAACTGGCCCGGCCGCGAGCCTTCGGGCAAGCCTTTCAATTTGTCGGAGGGGTGCAAGCCGGCGATCGCAATATCCACTTTGCCGTTCCCGGGATTGTTGCTCGTTCCGGGCGTTGCATTCGGGGGAGGAGGAGCACCCTTCGAGAAAGTTGGTGCGCCCAGTCCATCCGGCAACGCGCTCCGCATGCTGGAAGTACCCGTAATCGAAACATCCGGCGCCGGCATCTCGGACACGCTAACCGGAAGGGGCAGGCGAGCTTCCTGCTGGGCGGCCGGTGGCGCCACGAAAGCCTTGCGCGGCTTCGGGATTTCGACCGCCTGCACAGGATTCTCCTGCGCCTTGTTCACATCTCCGTTGTTGACCGGAGGCGAAGGATTCGGTTGTTCGGCGCGTGCGCCATCCAAGTTTGGTTTCTCGATTTTCTTTGGCTCGGGCGGTGGCGCGGGCGACGGAATGGCGGTGGCAGCTTTCAAAATCACATTGGGCGCCTGCAGGTCCTGGTGAATTTCGACTTTGGGAACCGGCCGCCAGATGAACTGTTTTGTAGACACCGGCTTGGGCGAAACCGCGATGATCGCCAGCTTCGAGAGCACCGCTCCGCGCGGCGTCGGGGACGTTCCGATGCGCTCCTGCGCTGTTACTTCCGGTACCGGCTTACGAAAGTCATACCAAGTGATTTTGTGCTCTTGAGGTTGGATGAATTCTTCGTAGATCGGCCGGCGCGCGGCCGGACTCTGCAATGGGCCACCGTGAATCAAACCTAGAGCGAAGAGCGCGGCCGCGTGCAGCCCGCCGGACAAAAAGAACGACACCGGCCGATACTCGTACTTCATGCTGACGCCTGCCGGCACGGTCAAGATGCTGTTGGTTCTTACTTTTATCTTGACGGCCATTGCGGGTCGATCCGGGAATGTAATCCTGGCTGCATATTCCTCTATCGGTCGAATCTGGTGGGAGCTTGCCCGAATGCTACATCAGCAGGATACCAAAGGGGGCCGGATTCGATCCGGAATCACTGGTACTGAGATTAGTGGCGTGGCATCAAGGCAGGCCCAAGGCGATGCGGAGCGCCTGTTTGCGCCGATCGGAAACTACGAACAAGCCTTCAGGAAAGCGGCGGTACCTCAATATCTGTTCATAGATAGTGCCTTCGCGGCTGAAATTGAGCGCCAACCCAGCCAGGTATTGCAGGCGCAAGTTGCCGTCGCGATTGAGTTCGGCGTCCTGGAGCCAGGGCTTCAGATCCGCGGCTCGACCCGTGTAGGTTCCGAGCAAAGCCGTCGGCGAACCAAATCCGACTTCGTTCAGCGCCTTCGCGACGCGCAAATAATCGGCGTTGGATAATCTCTCAACCATTGCGTCGATATCGATCTTGGCGTCTCCGGCGTGTCCGAGCAGGACGACATCATAACCCCCGCCTGCATTCTCGTTCCCCCAAATAGTGCCGTTCGTAAAAACGTCAAAGAAGGTGGCCACTTCGCTTTTTACAGTATCTATGTCGGTTTCATACAGCGGCACCCATTGGGTGACGATGCCGCCGGGATTCAAATGCTGCTTGACCAGCTCGAAATATTCCTTCGAGTACAGCGTGGCGCTGCCCTTGACCCAGGGATGGATGGGATCGGAAGTGATGATGTCGAACTTCTCGGGAGTCGTCAATACGAAATGGCGCGCGTCGTCATACACCAGTTGCACGCGGGGATCGTTCATCACTTGATAGTTCTGGCGTCCGAAAAATCGCGTGGCCACGGGAGGAACCAACGGCTCCATCTCGCAAATGACGATGCGCTCGACATCCGGGTGGACGGTAAACGATCCGGCCGTGACTCCGGCTCCAAAGCCGACCACCAGCACGGACCGCGGCTTGGGATGAAACATGGCCGGCATCAAACCGAGCATGCGTTGCAGCCGCATGTCGTACGGTTCAGTGGACGCCTCCACTTTGCCGCTGACGTGGAACTGCACCGCGCCGTCGTCCCACTGTGAAATGGCGATCGAGGAATTGATTCCTTCGCCGGTGTACAAAATCCGCGAACGGCCGGCCGATGTCAGGATCCGGCGGCCGTAGGCGATCAGCGCACCGGGAACCGGCGACACGCTGCGCACCAGCCACACGACGATCAGAATCGAAGCGGTTAACGCGACCATCGGCATCTTCTTGCGCACCAGGACCAGCAGTCCCGCAATGGCCGCAAGCACAATCAACACGCGCTCGGATTGTTGCGTGCCGATTCTCGGGATGAGCAGCATGCTGAAGGCGATGGCTCCGACAATGGCGCCGGCGGTGTTGGCCGCATAGACGCCGCTGACAATGCCGCCAGGATCCTGGCCGGGCGATGCCACCGCAGCCAGGGCGAGCGGAAAACTGGCGCCCCACA
>JBGPSX010000113.1:0-10059 GCA_041490325.1 Bryobacteraceae bacterium
CTGGAGATGACTTCCAGGTGCTTGTCGTTGATATTGACGCCCTGCAGACGATAGACTTCCTGGATTTCGTTCACCAGGTATTTCTGCAGTTCCTTTTCGCCCAGCACGGCCAGGATGTCGTGCGGATTGCGCGGGCCATCCATCAGCGGATCGCCAGCCTTCACGCGCTCGCCTTCCTGAACGTTGATGTGCACGCCGCGCGGGATCGAATATTCCTTCTGCTCCCCGTCGTCGGCGGTAATCGTAATCTTGCGCATGCCCTTGGCGACTTCGCCGTATTTGATAACCCCGTTGATCTCGGCGATGATGGCCGTCTCACGCGGCTTGCGCCCTTCGAACAGCTCCACCACGCGCGGCAGACCGCCGGTGATGTCCTTGGTCTTGGTGGTGGCACGCGGAATCTTGGCGAGCACGTCGCCGGCGTGGACCACGTCATCATGATTCACCATCAGGTGAGCATGCGTCGGCATCAGGTAACGCTTTTCTTCCGAGCGCGAGCCACCCTCCGGCCGAACGATGACAGTCGGGATGCGCTTTTCATCGGGTGAATCTGTGACGACACACTGCGACATGCCGGTAATTTCGTCGACCTGCTCCTGCAGAGTCACGCCTTCTGAAAGATCCTTGAAATGGACCTTGCCGCTGACTTCGGTCAGGATCGAGAACGTGTACGGATCCCATTCGAGCAGGATGTCGTTGTTCTTCACCTTGGCGCCGTCTTCGAACAGCACCTTGGCGCCGTAAACAACCGGATAGCGTTCCTTTTCACGGCCCTTGTCGTCGATGATGGCGAGAATGCCGTTGCGGTTCATCGCGATCAATTCGCCACGCGCGTTCTTAACGGTCGTGACGCTGATGAACTTGATGAATCCATCGGATTTCGCGTCCTGCTTGGACTGTTCGCTGGATCCGGTGGCCGTGCCGCCGACGTGGAACGTTCGCATGGTGAGCTGCGTTCCAGGTTCGCCGATGGACTGCGCCGAGATGATACCCACTGCTTCGCCGCGTTCCACCATGCGGCCGGTCGCGAGATTGCGGCCGTAGCAGAGATGGCAGACGCCGCGCTTCGATTCGCAGGTCAGCACCGAGCGAATCTTCACGCGCTCGATACCGGCGGCCTGAATCGCGGCAGCCAGGTCCTCAGTGATTTCCTGGTTGAGTCCCACGATCAGGTTGCCTTCGTAATCGAATTGGTCTTCAAGCGCCACGCGGCCGACGATGCGATCGCGCAACGGCTCGATGATTTCGCCCGATTCGATGATGGGCTCGACATAGATTCCGTCGCCGGTGCCGCAGTCGGACTCGGTGACAATCACGTCCTGCGCCACGTCGCACAGGCGCCGCGTGAGGTAGCCGGAATCAGCGGTTTTCAAGGCCGTGTCGGCCAAACCCTTGCGGGCGCCGTGCGTGGAGATGAAGTACTGCAACACGTCCAGGCCTTCGCGGAAGTTGGCAGTGATCGGGCTCTCGATGATTTCGCCCGACGGCTTGGCCATGAGACCGCGCATCCCGGAAAGCTGGCGGATCTGCTGTTTCGATCCGCGCGCGCCGGAGTCGGCCATGATGTAAATCGGATTCAGGTAGCGGCCGGTGCGGTCATCCTCTTCCATGGACTTGAACATTTCGTCCGAGACACGTTCGGTGACCTTCGACCAGATTTCGATGATCTTGTTGTAGCGCTCGCCCTGGGTGATGGCGCCTTCCTGATACTGCTGCATGACCTCGACCACGGCTTTTTCCGCGTCGCGGACCAGCTTGCCCTTCTCGCTCGGCACCACCATGTCGTCGATACCGATTGAAATACCGGCGCGCGTTGCATACAGGAAGCCCAGCTTTTTCACTTCGTCCAGCATCCCGACTGTGACCTGCAAGCCGAACTTCAAATACGCGTATTGCACCAGTTGCGAAAGCCCCTTCTTCTTCAGAAGACCGTTGATGAAGGGCATGTCTTCGGGGAGCACGTCATTGAAGATGACGCGGCCGACGGTGGTGTCCATGTACTGCTTGATGAACTCGATCGGCTCGGTGTGAATCACGTTCTGGTTGTCGAACGCTTTGATCAAGTCGATGACGCGGCCGGTGTAGCGCAGCTTGATGGGCGTGAGCGTCTCGACCTCGCCCATTTCGAGCGCGATCAAAACGTCGTCGGTGGAAGCGAAGGTGCGGCCCTCGCCCTTGGTACCCGGACGCGCTTTCGTCAGATAGTACAGGCCAAGCACCATGTCCTGGGTCGGAACGGCGATCGGAGCGCCGTGCGCGGGCGACAGGATGTTGTTCGACGCCAGCATCAGCGTCGAGGCTTCGATCTGCGCTTCCGGCGACAGCGGAATGTGGACCGCCATCTGGTCGCCGTCAAAGTCGGCGTTGAAGGCCGTGCAGGTCAGCGGATGCAGCTTGATGGCCTTGCCTTCCACCAGCACTGGTTCGAAAGCCTGAATACCAAGACGATGCAGCGTGGGAGCGCGATTCAGCAGAATGGGATGGTCCTTGATGACTTCTTCGAGGATGTCCCACACCACCGGATCCTGCTGCTCCACCAGTTCCTTGGCTTGCTTGATGGTGGTGCAATGTCCGCGCTGTTCCAGCCGATGGTAGATGAATGGCTTGAACAGCTCCAGCGCCATCTTCTTCGGCAGTCCGCACTGGTGCAGCTTCAACTCGGGACCAACCACGATGACGGATCGGCCGGAATAGTCGACGCGCTTGCCGAGCAGGTTCTGGCGGAAACGGCCCTGCTTGCCTTTGAGCGTATCGGAGAGCGACTTGAGCGGGCGATTGTTGGCGCCACGCAGAACTCGGCCGCGGCGGCCGTTGTCGAACAGTGCGTCCACAGCTTCCTGCAGCATGCGCTTTTCGTTTCGGACGATCACGTCCGGCGCGTGCAGCTCGATCAATTTTTTCAGGCGGTTGTTGCGATTGATGACGCGGCGATACAGGTCGTTCAAATCGGAAGTAGCGAAGCGGCCGCCATCCAGTGGCACCAGCGGGCGCAGTTCCGGCGGAATGACCGGGATCACATCCAGGATCATCCACTCCGGCTTGTTCGCGGACTTTCGAAAACTCTCGACGACACGCAGACGCTTGGCGAACTTCAGCTTCTTCTGCTGAGACACCTCGGTCTTCATCTTCTCGCGCATCTCCAGGCTGAGACCTTCGATGTCGACCTTCTTGAGCAATTCCTTAATACCCTCGGCGCCCATCATGGCGACGAACTTACCCTGAAACTCCTGATCGAGGGCGCGTTTGCGCTCGTCGGTGATGACCTCACCCCGGCGCAGTTCGGCTACTTCGCCCGGATCGACCACCACGAACGCTTCAAAATAGAGAACGCGTTCCAGCTCGCGCAGCGTGATGTCCAGCAAATAGCCGATGCGGCTGGGCAGGCCTTTGAAGAACCACACGTGCGAGCAGGGGCTGGCGAGTTCGATGTGCCCCAGGCGTTCGCGCCGCACTCGCGACAGCGTCACTTCCACGCCGCATTTGTCGCAAATGACGCCGCGGTGTTTCATGCGCTTGTACTTGCCGCACAAACATTCCCAGTCGGCGATAGGCCCGAAGATCCGGGCGCAGAACAAACCATCGCGCTCCGGCTTGAAGGTCCGGTAGTTGATAGTTTCCGGCTTGGTGACTTCGCCGTGCGACCAGCTCCGGATTTTTTCCGGCGAGGCCAGACTGATCCGGATGGAATCGAAGTCAGCGATCAAGTTTGCTCTATCGTACGGAGAGGAACGGTACATTATTTCTCCTTATTCGGCCACTGATACAGGCAGATGAACGCCGATAGCTTTATCCGCGTTGCTCCGCGCTTGTCCGCGGCTCAACATTTAATCTGCCGCGAGGGCGGTATCCGGGATCTCCCGCGGCTTCTTCATCAACTCCACATCCAGACACAGCGACTGCAGCTCGCGTATCAGAACGTTGAACGACTCCGGCACTCCAGGCTCGGCAGCCGCTTCTCCTTTCACGATCGCCTCGTAAATCTTGGCGCGTCCGTAGACGTCGTCCGACTTGGCGGTCAGCAGCTCCTGCAGCACGTAAGCCGCGCCGTAGGCTTCGAGCGCCCACACTTCCATTTCGCCGAAACGCTGTCCGCCGAACTGGGCCTTGCCGCCCAGCGGTTGTTGCGTAATCAGCGAGTACGGGCCGATGGACCGGGCGTGAATCTTGTCGTCCACCAGATGCGAGAGCTTCAGCATGTAGATGTATCCAACCGTGACAGGCTGTTCGAAGGCCATCCCCGACATGCCATCCCAAAGCTGCACCTTACCCGAACTCGGTAAGGTGGCGGCCTTGAGCTGCGCCTTGATTTCTTTTTCAGTGGCGCCGTCAAACACCGGCGTCGCGAAGTGCAACCCCAGCGCATGCGCGGCCCACCCCAGGTGAGTTTCCAAAATCTGTCCAACGTTCATTCGCGAAGGAACGCCCAGCGGATTGAGCACGATCTCTACCGGTGTGCCGTCGGGCAGGTACGGCATGTCCTCTTCAGGAACGATGCGCGCGATCACGCCCTTGTTACCGTGGCGGCCGGCCATCTTGTCGCCCACCGAAAGCTTGCGCTTCATGGCGATGTAGCACTTCACCAGCTTGATAACGCCCGGAGGCAGTTCGTCGCCTTTGCGCAGCTTGGCGATCTTTTCGTCGGTGATCTTTTCGAGCACCGCGATCTGCCGCGACGTCATCTCTTCGATTTCGTCGATCTGCTCGTTCAAGCGCACGTCTTTGTTGGCGAACTTGACGCGCTTCAGGTCGCGCGCTCGCAGCTTCTCGATCAAATCGCGCGACAGGTCGACGCCTTTGGAAAGCAGTTTCTTGTTGGTCTTTTCGTCGTGCAGGTCGGCCAGAACATTCTTGCCGTCCAGCAGATCGGTGAGGCGCTTGGCGCGCTCGTCGTTGAGAATTCGTTTCTCGTCCTGCAGGTTGCGGTGCAGCCGCTCGACCTGCGTTTCGAGAATCGCCTTGGAACGCTCGTCCAGATCCGCGCCCTTGCGGGAGAAGACCTTGCAATCGACAACCGTTCCTTCGATACCGGGCGGGCAGTACAGCGACGCGTCTTTGACGTCGCCGGCCTTTTCACCGAAGATCGCGCGCAGCAACTTCTCTTCAGGCGTGAGTTGCGTCTCGCCCTTGGGGGTCACTTTGCCGACCAGGATGTCGCCGGGTTTTACGGTGGCGCCGATGCGGATGATTCCGCTCTCATCCAGATTGCGCAGGAACGTTTCTGCGATGTTGGGAATGTCGCGAGTGATTTCCTCGGGACCGAGCTTGGTATCGCGGCCTTCGATTTCGAACTCTTCGATGTGGATCGAAGTGTAGTAGTCTTCCTTGACCAGCCGCTCGCTCACTACGATGGCGTCTTCGAAGTTATATCCGCGCCAGGGCATGAACGCCACCAGCACGTTTCGTCCCAGCGCCAGTTCGCCCATATCGGTGCACGGACCGTCCGCCAGGACGTCCCCCTTCTTCATCCGCTGGCCCTGAAACACGATGGGCTTTTGGCTGATACAGGTGTTCTGGTTGGAACGCTTGAACTTGGTGAGCTGGTAAATGTCAGCGCCAACCTCGCGCGAGAGCTGTCCCTCGTGGGCATTGCCCTCGACACGCACGATGATGCGTTCCGAGTCGACCGAATCCACGATGCCGGCTCGCTTGCAGATCACCACCGCGCCGGAATCGCGGGCCGTCACATACTCCATGCCAGTACCGACATAAGGCGTTTCGGCTCGTAGCAACGGCACTGCCTGGCGCTGCATGTTCGATCCCATGAGAGCGCGGTTCGCGTCGTCGTTTTCGAGAAATGGAATCAAGCTCGCGGCAACCGATACCAGTTGCTTGGGGCTGACGTCCATGTATTCCACTTCATCGCGATGCTTGAGGACGAAGTTGCCGGCCTGACGCGCATTCACCAGGTCGTTGACGATGCGACCTTTTTCGTCCAGCGCGACGTTCGCCTGAGCGATGAGGTACTTGTCCTCTTCCCAGGCCGAAAGATAGTCGCAGTGGGCTTCCTGCTCGATCGGCTGCTTCTTGCCGCTCAAGTCTTTGTTGGCTTTGTCGACCTCGCCTCTGGTAAGAATGTCGCCGACTTTATGGTTGCTGTCGCCTGGATTCAGAACGCGGACTTCATCCACCACCGTGCCCTTCACCACGCGCCGGTACGGACTTTCAATGAATCCATACTCGTTGATGCGGGCGAAGCACGATAGCGACGAGATCAATCCGATGTTCGGACCTTCCGGCGTCTCAATCGGGCAGATACGTCCATAGTGCGTCGGATGCACGTCGCGCACCTCGAATCCAGCGCGCTCGCGGGATAGACCACCTGGCCCAAGCGCGGAAAGACGCCGTTTATGGGTGATCTCCGACAGCGGGTTGGTCTGATCCATGAACTGCGAAAGCTGGCTGGATCCGAAAAACTCGCGGATCGCGGCCATCACGGGCTTGGCGTTCACCAAGTCATGCGGCATGGCCGTCGACATTTCCTGGTACACCGACATCTTTTCTTTAATGGCGCGCTCCATGCGCACCAAGCCGATGCGGAACTGATTCTCGAGCAACTCGCCCACCGCGCGGACGCGGCGGTTGCCCAAGTGATCGATGTCATCCACGGCGCCGATGCCCTTGCGGAGCTTCAGCAGGTATTTAATGGTGTCGATGAAATCTGCTTCGTCCAACGTGCGCTTGTCGAGCGGGGTCTTTCCAGGATTGGCCTTTGCCCACGTCTCTGCGACATGATCGATTTTGTCGTACAGCTTGATGTTGAACTTCATGCGGCCCACGCGCGAGAAGTCGTACTTGCGCGGGTCGAAGAACATGCCCTGGAATAATTGCGTGGCGGTGTCGAGCGTGGGCGGATCGCCTGGGCGCAGCTTTCGGTAAATTTCCAGCAGGGCGTCGTTCTGGCTCTTCACCGGATCTTTTCGGAGCGTGACGGAAATGACGTTGCCGGCGTCGTCGCGGTCTGGGAAGAAAATCTCGAACGACGTGATGCCGTTCTCCATCAGCTTCTCGATGGTGGTGAGTTCGTGATTCGCTTCCACCAGCACTTCGCCAGTGGACATGTCAATCACATCCGCGGCGATGTAGGCGCCCTGCAGGTCGGTGCGATCGATTTCCACTTGCTCGATCTTGGCCTTGAGAATCGCCTCATACAGGGACTTGGTGACTTTTCTTCCCTGCGGAACAACGGTGTCGTTGCGTGTTCCAATGGCCTTCGAAAGCTTCAGCCCGATTAAGCTCTCGGAAACTTTCCAGAACAGCTTTTTGTCCTTGATGACCAGTTCGCTGACGTTGTAAAACGCCTTGATGATTTCGGCGTCGGTCTTGCGGCCCAGCGCGCGCAGGAACACAGTACCGTAGAACTTGCGCTTGCGATCGATGCGGACATGCAGCAGGTTCTTGTTGTCGTACTCGAACTCCACCCAACTGCCGCGATAGGGGATGATCTTGCCCAGGAAGTAGCCCTGCGCCGGCACGCGTTCGAAGAACACTCCGGGCGAGCGGTGCAATTGCGAGACAATCACGCGCTCGGTACCGTTGATGATGAAGGTGCCGTTCTCGGTCATCAGCGGGATTTCGCCGAAGAAGACCTCTTGCTCCTTGATGTCTCGAACGGTCTTGACGCCGGTCTCAGCGTCCTTGTCGAAAACGGTGAGCCGGATGGTGACCTTGAGCGGAGCGGCATAAGTCATGCCGCGCTCTTCGCACTCGGCGACGTCGTATTTCAACTGCAGACCCACCGGGTCGCCACAGCGATTGCAGAAAGTAACGATGTTTTTGTTGAACGTTCCACAGCGGTGGCACAGCACATCGCCGACATGGAACGGATCGGTACGAATGGTTGCGCCGCAACTTGGATTACGGCAGGTGGAACGCAGGTGGTGCAGTCCCTTGAGGTTGCCGCACTTGCATTCCCAGTTACCGATGGCGTAATCGACGAACTCGAGCTGGCTCAGTCCCCGAAAATCGGAGATCGGAAAAACCGAATTGAACACGCTCTGCAGGCCGGTGTCTTCCCGTTCTCCGGGAAGCAGGTCCATCTGCAGAAACCGCTCATAGGATTTTTTCTGAACTTCGATCAGGTTGGGGATAGGGATCGAGGTTTTGATCCGAGAGAAGTCCACTCGCACGCGCGTCGCGCCTTTTGCCAGATTGTCCATTTTCGCTCCTACGGCCGATGGGCTCGCAAATCAATCGAAGAATAAAAAACCGCTGACCACTCCCCTGGCAGCATCATTCGATGGCGCCGCGCACAGTTCGCGGACTGCCATTGGACCGGGAGAATGGAGAGCAGCGGGTTAATATCCGAAACCTAAGACCAGCAGACCGTTGCCACGCACTCCGAGCGGGATTAAAAAAAGCATGGCAAAGCCCTGTGTTCGTCCAGACGAACGACACACCACGTGCGCAGGATGTTTGGTTCACAAGAGCAAGAATCCGGGTCGGTCTCCGGCCAGTATCTATTACAATTTAGCAAACCAGATCGACTACGTCAAATCGGGCGGCAAGATTGGAAGCTGGTTTGCAAGGCAGAGCCGTAAACTATTGAAAATACGGACCCGGCCAGGGTCTTCCCCTTAGCCACCCGAACAGCTACTTTACTTCTACTGTTGCGCCTGCGTCTGTGAACTTCTTCTTGATAGATTCGGCTTCGTCTTTATTGACGCCTTCTTTGATCGGCTTCGGCGCGCCGTCTACCAGATCTTTGGCTTCTTTGAGCCCGAGATTGGTGACTTCGCGAACGGCCTTGATGACGTTAATCTTGTTGGCGCCCGGAGCGACCAGGATTACGTTGAACTCGGTCTTCTCTTCGACCGCCGGAGCAGCCGCCCCGCCGCCGCCAGCCGGAGCCACTGCGACGGCAGCGGCCGCGGCCGACACGCCCAGTTTCTCTTCGAGCAATTTGACGAGCTGGGACGCTTCGAGCAGCGTCAGCCCTTGAATCTGTTCCGCTATTGCGTTGATGTCCGCCATTTGTCTTTACCTACTCCCTTATTGTGAGAACTTGCTTTCCTTGACTCCCTGATCAATGACCACCGCGAGGTTTCGTCCCACGCCGCCGAGGGCAGTGACCAGGCGCTGCGCCGAGGCTTGAATCAAAAACAGAACTTTTGACAGAAGCTCGTCGCGCGAGGGCAGCGATGCGAGTTCCTGAATCGATTTGACTTCAACCACCCGGCCTTCCACCAAGCCGGCCTTGAAGGTGAAGCTCGGATTAGCCTTCGCGTAGGCCGTGAGGGCTTTGGCTAATGCCACCGGGTCCTTGCTGGTAGAGGCGAGCGATGTCATACCGGCGAGATTGCTCATCAGCTCTTCAGCCGGCGTGCCCTGTGCGGCCTTCTCGGCCAGGTTGTTCTTGATGACTCGATAATTGCCGCCCGCGCCTCGAACAGTCTTGCGCAGTTCGAAGTCCTGCTGCACCGTCAGCTTCTCAAAACCGGTGACGAAGATGTTTTGCGCCTTTTCGAAGTCCTTCTTCAGGGCTTCGAGATCTTTTTCTTTGTCGGATTTCTTCTTCATGGTCGATTCTCTTTTCGGCTCGCGGCTCTCTAAATCTGTTTGGCGTTGTAGGAGGTCACGTCCAGATGAATGCCCGGGCCCATGGTCGAGCAGATGGTTACGCTCTTGACATATTTGCCCTTGGCCGCGGCCGGCTTGGCCTTGACTACAGCCTGAATCAGGCTCGACGCGTTCTCCAGCAACTTGCCGGTTTCAAAACTGACCTTTCCCACTGGAACGTGAATCACGCCGGTTTTGTCGACGCGGAATTCCACTTTGCCGGCCTTCACTTCCTTTACCGCATTAGCGACATCCATGGTCACGGTACCGGTTTTCGGGTTGGGCATCAGACCACGCGGGCCGAGCACCTTGCCGAGCTTACCGACCGAGCGCATCATGTCGGGCGTGGAGATGACCGCATCAAAGGCAGTCCAGTTCTCGCTTTGAATTTTGGCCACCATGTCGTCGCCGCCCACGAAATCGGCGCCGGCTTCCTGCGCTTCACGCTGCTTGTCGCCGGACGCGATCACCAGCACGATTTTCTTTTTTCCAAGGCCGTTCGGC
>JBGPSX010000114.1:0-10033 GCA_041490325.1 Bryobacteraceae bacterium
TGAATATTGTGACAGCGCCCAAGTATGCCCTGCGCGGGCACCAGTTGGGATATCGGCCGAAGACGAATTCCTATGATGGCTGGTCTGTCGCGATGTGGGAGCAATACATTCGCGATCTGGCCGTCTTCGGGACCAACGCAGTAGAACTGATTCCCCCACGATCGGACGATGCCGCCGACAGCCCGTTGTTTCCCCTGCCGCCGATGCAAATGATGACCGAGATGTCGCGGCTGCTCGACGAATATGGTCTGAGTGTCTGGATATGGTATCCAGCCATGGATCCCGACTATTCCAATCCCAAGACCGTCGAGTCGGCGTTAGAGGAGTGGGGCGAGGTTTTCAAAAAGCTGCCGCGCGTGGATGCTGTTTTCGTTCCAGGCGGCGACCCCGGCCACACCGAGCCGCGCGTTCTCATGGCGTTGCTCGAGAAAGAGACGCGCGTGTTGCGCCAGTATCATCCGAAGGCCGAGATGTGGGTGTCGCCGCAGAGCTTCAATCAGGCCTGGATGGATCAATTCCTCGAGATTCTGAATCGGGAGCAGCCCGCGTGGCTCTCGGGCGTTGTGTTCGGACCGCAAGTCCGCATCGGCCTTCCCGAACTGCGCGCGAAAGTTCCAACGCGCTATCCGATCCGGAATTATCCCGACATCACGCACAGCCGGCAGAGTCAATTTCCTGTGCCGGACTGGGATGTGGCGTACGCCATCACGGAAGCCCGCGAGGTGATCAATCCCCGGCCGCTCGATCAGGCCGCGATTTTTCGGCGGCTGCGGCCGTATACCTTCGGATTCCTGACCTATTCGGAAGGCTGCAACGATGACGTGAACAAGTTTGTCTGGAGTGCGCTCGGCTGGGATCCGGAAGCGAGCGTGGTGGACACGCTGCGCCAATACAGCCGCTACTTCGTCGGCGACGAGTATGAGGATTCGTTCGCGCAAGGGCTGCTGGCGTTGGAGCGGAATTGGCGAGGGCCGCTCGCGACCAACTCGGGTGTGTATACGACACTGGAGCAGTTTCAGTCGATGGAACGAGCCGCCGCTCCCGGGACCTTGCTCAATTGGCGCTTCCAGCAGGCGCTGTATCGCGCTTACTACGATGCCTACGTGCGGCGGAGGTTGCTGAACGAGACGGCGCTGGAGGAATCTGCCATGGATCGTTTGCGCGCGGTCAAGGCGGGCGGTGTTGTTGAAGCCGTCGACCGGGCTCAGCAAGTTCTGGAGCGTTCTGTGGAGGATCATCCTGCTTCGGAGTGGCGCGCGCGGGTGTTCGAGCTGGCCGAAGCTCTGTTTCAAAGCATCCGCATGCAGTTGAGCGTCGAGAAGTACAAGGCCATTTCTGTAGATCGCGGCGCTTCGCTCGACACTGTGGACGTGCCACTCAACAATCGGCGGTGGCTGGAGCAGCGCTTCGACGAAATCCGGAAAATGCAAAACGAACCCGATCGTCTGGCCGCGGTTCACGAGATTTTCGACTGGACCAATCCGGGACCGGGCGGATTTTACGACAACCTGGGCGACCCAGCCGCACAGCCGCATTTGGTCCGGAATCTAGACTACGCCACCGATCCTGCGTTTCTCGACTCGCCGCACATCGGATCTGGCGCAGTTCGGGCGTATCGCAAATCATTTTGGGCCAGCGCCGCATCGCTGAATGACGCGCCGCTCAGAATGCACTATGCTGACCTGGATCCAACCGCGCAGTACAAGATCAAGGTGGTGTACGGGGGTGACAGTCCGAGACAGAAGATCCGGCTGGTGGCGAATGGCTCCATCGAGATTCATCCGTATATCGAAAAGCAGGTTCCGTACCGGCCGGTCGAGTTCGATGTTCCGCGGGAGGCGACACGAACGGGCGAATTGAATCTGGCCTGGACCCGCGAGCCAGGGCAGGGCGGCAATGGCCGTGGATGTCAGGTTTCTGAAATTTGGCTGATAAAAAAATGAACCAAGAAAAATGGTGCAATCCCGTCCTGCGGAAACTGCGCGCGGGCGATGCGGTCCTCGCGGCGACGATTACTGTAAACAGCGTTGACGTAGCTGCCCACGCCGCTCGGATGGGTTTCGACTTCTTGTGGATCGAGATGGAGCATTCGCCGGTCACGCTCGAGACGCTGCGTAACATGGTGCTGGCAACGCGCGGGCTGCCGGCCTTGCCGTTTGCGCGCGTGCCGGTGAATGAAGTCTGGGCCGCGAAGCGCGTGTTGGATGCGGGGGTCTTCGGAGTGATGTTTCCGTTCACCAGCACTCCGGAGCTGGCCCGGCAAGCGGCGGCGGCCTGCCATTATCCACCGCTGGGTTGTCGAGGATCCGGTCCCGTGTTGGCGAAGTTTGGATGGCCTGAAGGCGAGAACTATCACGACTGCGCGGACGAGAACATAGTCGTGATCGCGATCATCGAAGAAGCGCGCGCGGTGGAACGCATCGACGAGATCGCCGCGACGCCCGGCGTGGACGTGCTCTTCATCGGGACCAGCGATCTTTCGTTTTCACTCGGTCTGCGGGGCAATCAGCAGAGCGCCAAGCTGGACGAGGCGATTGCGAAGATCGTCGAGGCCGGCAAGAAACACGGCAAATTCCTAGGCAGACCCGCTGGCACGGCTGAAAAAATCGCCCAGTACCGCAGGCAGGGATTTCAGCTTTTTCAAACCGCGACCGAGATCGGTCTCATGGCGGAAGGAGCGAAGACACTGTTCCGGTCGCTCGGGGAACTGAAGCCCGGGGAACTGAAGCTCGGAGATGTCTGATGCGCCCGGTGTTCACAGCAGTGTGAACGCGGCGCGCTCAAACTACAAGTGGTACGCGGTCGCGATGCTCTGGTGGATCGCGTTTTTCAACTACGCCGATCGCCAGGCCATCTTTTCCGTATTCCCATTGCTCAAAACACAACTCGGGCTCGACACAGTGCAGCTCGGCTTGCTGGGCTCGTCGTTCGCCTGGGTGTATGGGCTCAGCGCGCCGTTCGCGGGTCTGGTGGTGGATCGAGTCCGCCGAAAGTCGGCCATCCTGGGCGGGCTGCACGTGTGGAGCATCATCTGCATGGCGACGGCGCTGTCGCGCAACTTCCGATCGCTGCTTTTCTTTCGCGCGGCGGAAGGCCTCGGCGAATCGTTCTATTTCCCGGCGTCGATGTCGCTGCTGAGCGATTATCACGGATCGTCTACACGCTCCCGCGCGCTCGGCCTGCATCAGACCAGCGTGTACATCGGAACCATCGCGGGTGGATATTTTTCGGGCTTGATTGGGCAAACCTACGGCTGGCGATGGTCGTTCGTGGTTTTCGGCGGCATGGGCATTTTGCTCGGCGTCGCGCTGCAACGCTACTTGAAGGAGCCTGCGCGAGAGCGATCGACGCCCGAAACTCGCGCTTCTCTGCGTGAGGCGCGCAGCTTGTTGAATCCCACCGCTGTGCTGCTCATGGGCGCGTTTCTGTGCGCCAACTTCGTCGCCCTCGTCCTGCTCTCCTGGATGCCCGCCTTCCTGTACGAAAAATTCCATTTGAGTCTGGCGGCGTCCGGTCTGACGGCGACTATCTTTGTTCAACTCGCCAGCATGGTTGGCTCGCCGGCCGGCGGTTGGTGGGCGGACACATTGCGGCGAAAGACGCCTGGCGGCCGCATGCTGGTTCAGGCTGCAGGCCTCGCTTGCGGCGCGCCCTTCGTCGTTCTGTGCGCGGGAACGCAGTCCGTCCTGTGGCTGGTGGTCGCGCTGGCCGCCTGGGGATTTTTCAAAGGGATGTACGACGCCAACATCTTCGCGTCGATTTTCGACGTTGTCCGTCCGGAGCAGCGCGGCGCCGCAGCCGGTCTGATGAACATGGTGGGATGGATGGGCGGCGGAATCGCGCCGCTTGCCGTAGGCGTGGTTGCCAAGCAGGCCGGATTGAGCGCCGCCATCTCGCTAGCGGCTGGCGTTTACGTGTTGGGGGCGGCATTATTGTGCATCGCCGCGCTCCGTCTGACGCGCGCCCGTATGATATCCTAAGGTCGTATGGCAATTCCCAACGTCAAGCGGTTCCGCCCGTTTTGTCCCGACTGTAAAGAGAGCTTCACGCTGATGGCGGTCCTGCCCAAGGACGCGAATGTCGACGCGTATTTAACGGATGCCGTGGCGCGCCACGATCACAAGGCGTATCAGGAAGCCAAGCAACAACACTTCAAGATCCGCGTCGGACAACAGAAGCAGAAGAAGGCGAAGTAAGTCTCGATTTCGCGCGGGTTGCCGGGCGCGGGTTCCCGGTAAAATGGGCGAATGCCCTCAAATAAACTAACAGTCTGGATTGGTACGCGCAAGGGCGCGTTTGCGTTTTCCACGCGCAATCGGAAAACGTGGAGCACTGAGGGGCCGTATTTTCGCGGCTCGGAAGTGAATCACGTCTCGCAGGATTCCCGCGATCCCAAGCGTTTCTACGCGGCGGTGAATAGCGCGTGGTTCGGTCCTCACATTCATGCCTCCACCAATGGTGGAAAAAGTTGGAAGCTATCTGAGAAGGGTCTCGAGTTGAAGTGCGTTCCCGGCCAGTCGATTAAACGCATGTGGCACGTGCGGTCCGGGCATGAGGACGAACCTGGCGTTGTATTTGCCGGCGCCGACCCGGGTGCGCTGTTCCGCAGCGGTGATTGGGGGAAGAGCTGGGACGAAGTGCCGTCGCTCACCAATCACGCGACGCGTAGCCAATGGGGGCCGGGTGGTGGTGGCATGTGTCTCCATACAATCCAGTGCCTGGGTAAGGGGCGAATGTTGGTGGCGATATCGGTGGCGGGGACTTTCAAGACATCCGATGGCGGCGCCACCTGGACGCCGTTCAACAAAGGAGTGCGCGCGGATTTTCAGCCCAACAAGTTTCCAGAAGTCGGCGTTTGTGTGCACAAGCTGCTGGCGCATCCCAAGGATACCGAATCGCTTTATCAGCAGAACCACTGCGGACTCTATCGGGCGAAACTGAACGCGGACAAGTGGACCGACATTTCGAAGGGTTTGCCTACGCGCTTTGGTTTCGGTCTCGCAGTCCCTGCCGCGGAGCCCCAGACCATGTTCACGGTGCCGATCGACTCGCCTGAATATCGCTGCAATCTGGACGGCAAGTTTCAGGTTGCCCGAACGCGCGACGCAGGTAAGACCTGGAAACTGCTGACGCGCGGATTGCCCCAGCGCAATGCGCATCTGTTGGTATTGCGGGAGGCTATGACGTCCGACGCGCTCGATCCGGCGGGCGTCTATGTCGGAACAACCTCCGGCCAGTTGTTCTACACGCGCGACGCCGGCGATAACTGGGACATCCTGGCCGACAACCTGCCATCGGTGTATTCAGTATCGGTGGCGGTCGCGTGAATCGTTTCCAGAGTTTGAAAACTCTAATTGTTATCCTGAGAACAAAATGACATATGACTTGATCGTGATCGGAAGTGGCCCAGGCGGCTACTCCGCGGCGGTCCGTGCCGGCCAGTATGGACTCAAGACGGCGATCGTCGAAAAAGATATGAAGCTCGGCGGGACTTGCCTGCATGTCGGCTGCATCCCGACTAAAGCGCTGCTTCACACCGCCGACGTGTGGGAATATTTCGTGCATTCCGTCGAGCAGGGAATCCAATGCGAGAATCCGAAGATTGATTATCCGAAGGTTCTCGATCGCAAGAACAAGATTGTCGCGAAGCACGCCAAGGGCATCGAGTTCTTGATGAAGAAGAACAAAGTCGACTGGATTAAAGGATACGGAACGCTGAAGCCGCGCGGCGCCAACCAGTCGCTGCAAGTGGAAGTGAAGGCCGACGGCGGCGTGCAAACACTGGAAGCGAAGAACGTTATCGTCGCCACCGGCTCAGAAGCGCGGCTGCTTCCCGGCCTTGAACCGGACAAGCGGACCATTCGACCCAACATCGACATTCTGGCTCTGCCTGCGATTCCGAAGACCATGATCGTCATCGGCGCGGGGGCGGTGGGCGTCGAGTTTGCTTCCATCTTCAATCGATTCGGGACGAAAGTGACGGTGCTGGAGATGCTCCCGCGCTTGGTTCCAGTGGAAGACGAAGAGATTTCAAAAGAACTGGAACGGTATTTCAAGAAAACCGGCATTCGATGCGAGACCGGCGCCAAGGCCGAGAACATCACGAAGACTGCGAACGGCGTCCGCATGTGCGTTGCGATGGCAAACGGCAAGCGCGAGGATATGGAAGCTGAGGCGCTGCTGGTGGCAGTGGGCCGCAAGCCGAATACTGAGAGCGTCGGGCTCGACAAGCTGAAGGTCGAACTGGATCGCGGCTTCATCAAGGTGGATGAGAATCAAAGCACGGGCGAGCCGGGCGTTTATGCCATCGGCGACGTGGTAGCCGGAACGCCGCAGCTTGCGCACGTGGCGGCCATGGAAGGCATGGTGGCGGTGGCGCACATGGCGGGCAAACCGGTGAAGCCGATCAATCGCAATCGGATTCCGGGTTGCACTTACACCGAGCCCGGGATCGGCAGCGTTGGAATGACGGAAGCGCAAGCGCGCGCCCAAGGCCGCGCCGTCAAGGTGGGGAAGTTCCCGTTCGCAGCCAACAGCAAAGCCAGTATCTTGGGGGCGCATGAGGGCTTTGTGAAGGTGGTTGCGGATGAGAAATTCGGCGAGATCCTGGGCGTCCATATCATCGGGCCGCAGGCATACGAGCTGATTTCAGAAGCGGTCACCGCGATGGAAGCCGAAGCCACCGTCGAAACTATGATGCACACCATTCACGCGCATCCGACGCTGTACGAAGCCATGGGTGAGGCGTTCAACAACGTGTATGGATTGGCGATCAATGCTTGAATCGCGTGAGCGGCTCAGGCCGTGTGAGGTTCGCGATCTCGGTTGCCTACGATACGCGGACGCGCTCGCCATTCAGAAAGATCTGGTGGAGCAGCGCAAGCAAGGCCTGATTCCGGATCAGCTTCTGATCGTCGAGCATCCGCACGTGATCACGCTCGGCCGCAATGGGCACATGGAGAATCTGCTGGCCAACGAAGACATTCTGCAACGCGCCGGCATTGAGTTTCATCCGAGCGATCGAGGCGGCGATATCACCTATCACGGTCCCGGTCAGATCGTCGGATATCCGGTCATCGATCTGCGAGAATGGAAGCGCGACGTTGTCGCTTACGTTCGTGCCATCGAACAAGTCATCATCGATGCGCTAGGGGAGTCTGGAATCTCCGCCGGGCGATTGGACGGCTGCACCGGCGTGTGGGCCAACGGCCGGAAAGTGGCCGCCATCGGAGTGCACATCAGTCGCTGGGTGACGTCCCACGGGTTTGCTTTGAACCACACCACCGACTTGAGCTACTTCCAGTACATCGTGCCTTGCGGGTTAACCAAACCGGTTACGTCCATGCGCGAGTTAGGATCGAGTGTGAGCCGCGAAGAAATCATTGCCGCCCTGTCGCGGAACTTCGCCAAACATTTTGAATTGGAACTGAGCCGCGACCGCGAGGAAGCAGTGCTTTCATATACGGAGACATTTTCATGATTGACGTAGTGATGCCGCAGATGGGCGAGAGCATCGTCGAAGGAACGCTGACAAAGTGGCTGAAGAAGCCGGGCGAGCACGTCGATCGTGACGAACCGCTCTTTGAGATTTCTACCGACAAAGTGGACACCGAAATTCCAGCGCCGGCCGCGGGCGTTTTGAAAGAAGTGTTGGTGGAAGAAGGCAAGACAGTCGCGATCAGCACGGTGGTGGGCCGGATTGACGAGAGCGCTGGAAATGGCGCGTCGGCTCCGGCTGCCGCGGCATCGAAGCCTGCTCCGGCGCCAACTCAGCCGCCAGCACCGGCGCCAAAGGCAGCCGAACCCGCCGTCGCTCCACCTGCGCCTGCTCTAACTGCGCCGCAAGCTCCTCCGCCCTCCGCTCCCAAACCACAGCCCGCAGCGGCGCAAGTGGACGCCGGTCCGCTGTCTCCGCTCGTGCGCAAAATGGCGCGCGAATATGGCATCGATTTGCGGCAGGTGAAAGGCACCGGGGCAGGCGCCCGCATCACAAAACAGGATCTCGAAGCGTACATGTCGGCGCAAGGCGCGCGAACGATGGCGCAAGCGTCGGCACCGCCGTCCGCGGTTCCTTCTCCGCAGGCTCCGCAGGCGACCCAAGCGATGACGCCGGTCTACTCCGTGCCGGCTCAGCAACAGATGCCGAGGGCCGAAGCGCCGCGCGCCCGCGTCGAACCCATGAGCACCATGCGCGTGAAGATCGCCGAGCACATGATCATGAGCAAACGCGTCTCGGCGCATGTCACCACGGTGCACAAAACCGATATGACGCGAGTGGCCAAGATGCGCGAGCGGCAGAAGGCCGAGTTCCAACAGCGCTACGGATACTCCCTCACCTATCTGCCGTTTGTGATCGCAGCCGCCGTGGACGCGATTCGCGAGTATCCGATTGTCAACGCCTCGATTGAAGGCACCAACATCATCTATCACAACGAAATCAATATCGGCATTGCGGTGGCGCTCGAAAACGGACTCATCGTGCCGGTGATACGGAACGCCGACGAAAAGAACGTGATCGGATTGCAGCGGTCGATTGTAGATCTGTCGACGCGTGCTCGCTCGCGCCAGTTGAAGCCGGATGATGTGCAGGGCGGAACTTTTTCCATCACGAATTTCGGAAGCTTTGGCAGCGTCTTCGCGACCCCGGTCATCAATCAGCCGCAAGTGGCCATACTGGGCGTTGGCGCGGTTGAGAAAACACCCGTGGTGATCGACGATGCAATTGCCATCCGTTCGATCGCATATCTCGCGCTGACATTCGATCACCGGTTGATCGACGGAGCGTTGGCGGATCAGTTTACAAGCAAGGTCAAATCCATTCTCGAGAATTGGTCGGAAGAAATCTTATGATCGAGGAGACTTTTCTCAAGTTCTCCAGTGACAAGCTTGAGCAGTTGGGTCAGCGAATCGAGGATTGTCTCGGCCGTCTCAACGCGGACCAGATCTGGTTGCGGAACACCGAGAACGAGAATTCGGTTGGTAACCTGGTGCTGCATCTGTGCGGCAACGTGCGACAGTGGATTGGATTCGGCGTAGCCGGCAAGCCGGATATCCGGGTGCGTGACGCCGAATTTGCCGCTAGAGGCGGCGTGCAGCTGGCGGAGTTATCCCAGCGTTTGAAGACGACACTCGCCGAAGGAATTGAAACCATCCGGAGCCTTCCGCCCGCTCGGCTACTCGAAAATACCAGCGTGCAAAATTACGAAGGCACGGTGATGCAGGCGATCTTTCACGTGGTGGAGCATTTCGCCCAACACACGGCGCAGATCATCTTCGCGACCAAGTTGCTCACCGGTCAGGACCTGGGCTACTACAAACATCTCAGCAAACCGAAACACTTCGAGGCCACGCCCTGACCTAGGAAAAATCAGGCCAACAAACGATTATTGGAAACCGCTCCCTCTGGTCACGGCTCGGCCAGCAGCATTAATCCCTAGCTGAGCCGTGACCAAAGGGAGCGGTCCTTAAAAGATCAACCTGTTCAGCAGCAAGCCAACCAGAAACGATGCGAGATTAGCGGTCACGATCGCGGCCATGTCGCGCCAGCGCCAATTCCGGATGATGCCTGCGAACAAAAAGCATTCGGCCACTGGCGCAAAGGTTTCTGCGATGGGAAGATAGTACGGACCAGTCAGCGCCGGCAAGGTCAGAATCACGATCGGATACGTGCACGCAGTGAGCCACATCCCTGAGAAGAGTCTGGTCCTGAGAGTGTGATGTGGGGCCAGACCGATGAGCAGCACCGGCGTCTCAACGGCTACGCTGAGCGCGTAACCGATGGGCAGGAATGCGATGGGCGTCACCGCAGCCACGCGAGGAACGGGACTTCCGCTATTACGTGCACGATCGCCAGAGTGAAATAAAAGTTCCGCGTCGTGTTGTAGTCAATCGCGAAGCAAATCCAAAGCAGAATGACGGCGGCGGCGCCAACGACAAATCCTGTCGTCACTAGCTTCGGCCATCCGCGCCGATGCTGGGCGAGCGGGATGCCCCGCAGATTCCATGGCGTGGATGCGAGGCCGATGCACGGCAA
>JBGPSX010000115.1:0-9947 GCA_041490325.1 Bryobacteraceae bacterium
ATCCCGCCTTTCGAAGCCGAGTAAGCCGCCTGTCCGATCTGCCCGTCGAAGGCGGCCACCGAAGCAGTATTGATGATCACGCCGCGCTCGCCATCCGCGCCCGGTTGGTTGCGCGACATCGCCCACGCGGCCAAGCGCGTAGTGTTGAACGTTCCGATCAGGTTCACGCGGATCACCTTGGAGAAGCGCGCGAGATCGGCGGGGCCCTCTTTGCCGATGGTCCTTTGCGGATCGCCGATACCCGCGCAATTCACGCAGATGTGCAGCGCTCCAAACGCGTCGGTCGCCGCTTTGACCGCCTGCTCCACCTCACCCGGATCGCTGACGTCGGCGCGAACGTAGCGCGCGGCATCGCCGATCTCGCCCGCCAGCGCGCGCCCGAGCTGTTCATTCAGATCGACAATGACGGCCCGTCCTCCGGCGGCTACGATCATCCGCACTGTTGCTGCGCCCAATCCCGACGCCCCGCCAGTCACTAACGCGGTTTTTCCTGAGATATCCATAGATGTTCCATCCTACCCGAACTCGAAACTGAACCATAATATATGTATGCGTCCGCTCGCCATTTGCTTTGCCTTCGTGGCTCCTTTGTTCTCCGCCACGCCGCTGTTCCAAAGCTCTTTTGAAAACTCCGGTTGGACCGTGGTGCGTGGCAACGGCGCGGCCGATTCCGCCGTCACGCACGAGAGTCAAAAGTCGATGCGGCTGGAGCCCGGATCGAGCCGGGACGCGTGCGTTCGCTCCAGCGGCGTCTCGCTGACTATTGGCAAGCATTACGAGCTGACGGGCTGGATTCGAACTGAAAAACTGGCCGTGCGCGATCTGGATCGGTCGCCCATCGCGATCGGCGCGGCGGTCAGCATGGCGTCGATGCCCTTCGATGTCCATTCAGAATCTCTAGGCGGTACCCAGGATTGGACGCGCATTCATCTTCGCTTCACCGCCACTCGAGCGCAAGACAACATCGTCCTGACGGCTGGCAACGGCGGCGCATTCGAAGGCAAGGCCTGGTTCGCCGGAGTCAGCATTGACGAAGCATCTTCAAAGGACGAATGGCCGGCTCGTGCTGCTGTGACAACTTTCGGACCGGCGTATCGCTACCCGACCGGTGGTTGGATCTACCTCCACATCGAAGGCCAGCCTTACGAGCGCGGTTATCAGCACGGCCATTTGATGGCGAAGGAAGTGGTCCAGTACATGGAACGCTGTGCCGCGGATCTCGACCGCAAAGGGAAAAAGCATAGCTGGGATTCGGCGCGCACGACGGCGAATGCTTTGTTCCTGCGTGGATTCGATCGGGAAATTCTGGAAGAAATGAAAGGTATCGCCGACGGCGCTTCGGATGCGGGCGCGCGTTGGGACGGACGCCGGTTGGATCTCACCGACATGGTGGCCGTCAACACAACCGTGGAGTTGGGCGAACTCCGGCAGGCATTGCCTGAGACGCCCACCGGTCTCGAAGGCCTGCACCTGGAATCGCCGCTCTATTTCGATCGCAAGCGCGACGTCTCCATCATCGAACGCTGCAGCGCTTTCGCCGCCACCGGCAAGGCCACGCGCGATGGTCGCATGGTCATCGCACACATCACCATGTGGCCGCTGACGCTGGCCGAGCAGACCAACGTCCTGCTCGACATCCAGCCCAGCAGCGGCCATCGGATGCTGATCCAGGGTTATCCAGGTGGTATCGAAAGCGGTACCGACTGGTATCAGAACGACGCCGGCGTGGTGCTCACCGAAACCACGATTCGCCAGAGCCCGTTCAACATCGAAGGCACGCCGGTCGCTTATCGCGCGCGCAAAGCGATTCAATATGGCGACAACATCGACAAAGTAGTTGAGATTCTCGGAACGAAAAACAACGGCCTCTACACTAACGAGTGGCTGATCGGCGATGCCAAGAATAACGAGATCGCGATGTACGAGCTGGGCACTTACAAGACGCGCCTGTACCGCAGCTCGAAGAACGATTGGTTCGGTGGGACAGAGGGCTTCTACTGGGGCGACAACAATGCCAAGGATCTGAGCGTGCGGCTGGAGTACGAGCCCGATCCGAATGGACCGCCGTCGCATGTGCCATACGTTGCGGCTAACCGCGATCTGAAGTGGCAAGAACTGTATCGCGAACACAACGGCAAAATCGACGAGCAGTTCGCGTTTCTCGCGTTTCGCACCGCGCCGCTGGTGAGTTCCACTTCGATGGACGCGAAAGTCGCGACCGCCGAAATGGCCTCGCGCATGATGGTGTGGGGCGTTTTCGGCAAGTCCAATCAGCGCGAGTGGGTTCCGTCGCACTCCGAGAAGGAAACATACGCGAAGAACGACGGTATTTATTCATCAGGTTACCGATTGCTGACGGTCGAGCCTTCCGAGTCGCTGCGCCAAACGATTCAGGACAACGAGCGAGAACGCCTGGCCCGGCAGCCAGTAGAACCTCAGCCCGAGAAGAAGCCGGCCGACTACAAAGACAAGTTGTGGAAGGGTTGGGTGATTCCAGCGTCGGACGCGGACACCTGGTTCACAGCCGGTTCAGCCGCGTACTACGCAGACCTCAAATCGCGCGACGTGGACGAAGCGATGAAGCTGCATTGGGCGGAATATCGATCGGCGAGTATCGCTCCGGCGAATCCGATGCAACGCTTTGCTCTGCTCACGCACAAGGGTGCGATCTTACTCGATAAGTTGCGCCACGATCTTGGCGACGAGCGTTTCTTCAAGCTGATGTCCGGCTACTTCGCGGCTCACACCACAAAAACGGTCACCGCGCAGTCGTTCCTGGACGCGGCTGGGGCGCCGCTCACGTTGCCGGAAGACAAAGGCGGAGCGATGTACGTGGCATCCGATATCGGCCGGTGCTTGCCTTCCGCGATTCTCGTTTACGGCACCCTCACCGACGCGGGCGCCAATCGCTACGCGGCCGAGCAGCTTCAGAAGCACTATCTCGATCGCTTTGAGAGCGCCGTTCCGATCCGCAAGGATTTCGAAGTCACCACCGATGAACTGCGTACTCACGACGTGATCTTTGTTGGCCGCCCGGAAACCAATTCCGCGCTCGCGAGCTGGAAAGACAGAATCGGACTGGATGCCTCCGGCGCGCTCTTCCGCATCCGTGGCAAGCAGCACGCTTCTGAAACCGAAGCGCTGGTGTTCGCTGCCGCGAATCCGCTGGACCGCAGGAAAATGGTTCTGGTTCTGGCAGGCAACAACGCGCTGGAGACGGTTCGTCTGACAAGCGCCGGCCTCAATCACACGGAATACTCGATCTTCGATTTCGGGAAAGACACCGACTCGGGTTTCGTGAAATAGACGTTGGGACTGTGAAAAATCAGGACTGCCAAACGATTATTTGAAACCGCTCCCTTTGGTCACGGCTCTGCAGTTATGAATACGTCGCGTCCAACCGTGGATACCAGTAGCCGAGCCGCGACCAAAGGAAGCGGTTTCCAACATCTGACAGAACTTTTCAGCTTAAACAATTTGCTATACTCGCCCCAGTTGCTTTCGAGCAACTGGGATCTTTCAAATTCCAGACAGCGAGAGATGCACGGGAAGGCGGTGTAAATCCGCCACTGCCCCGCAACTGTAAGCGGCGCTAACCAACGGCCGAGGCGATCACTGCGAAAGTGGGAAGATCGCTTCAACCAAGGCCAGCCGTAAGTCAGGAGACCGGTTTCTCGCTTCAAAAATCAAGCACGTTTTCGAGGGAGAAACGTACGATGCGAATCACTATCTTTCTGTCTTTATCGCTGGCCGTTTGGGCGGGCGAAACCAATAACATTCACGGGACAATTCTCGATCCGTCCGCGCGGCCGATCGAGGGCGCGCGCGTCACCTGCCAGGATCGCGCCGTTTACAGCAACATCCAAGGCCGATTCAGTTTGGCCCTGGACAAGTTGACAGGTGACAAGTGCGACGCGCGAATTGAGAAGACCGGTTTCGTGGCACAGACTGTTCCACTCACCGCGTCGAACGACAGCAGAATCACGCTCGCCGTGGAAGGTCCGGTTGAAACCGTAGTCGTCTCCGCCACCCGCACAGAAGCGACCGCTGAACAAGCGGCGGTTGCGGCCAATGTCATCACCGAACAGCAGCTCACGGCGCTGAATTATCCGATCGTCGCCGATGTGTTGCGCGACATTCCCAGCCTGCAGATCTCCACCTATGGCCGGCGCGGCGCTCTGACCCAGGGATACACGCGCGGCGCCGAACGAACCGGCACGCTGGTCCTGATCGATGGCGTGCCATTGAACGATCCGGGCGGGGAATTGCATCTCGAGCATCTGACCAGCGAGGGCGTCGACCGCATTGAGATCGTGCGTGGACCCGAAAGCGCGCTGTTCGGAGCAGAAGCGGCTGCGTCCGTCGTGCAGATTTTCACCAAGCGCGGCGATCCGGAAGACAAAGTGCCGCACGGCGCAGTTTCCTACGAGCGCGGAAATTTTCAGACGGATCGCTGGATGTCGACACTCACGGGCGGATTCGCCGATCGAGTTGACTATTCGCTGAGCGCCGCTGAACTTCATACCGCCGGCGCCTACCAGAACGACTTTTATCGAGACAACACCGGCACGGCAAATGTTGGTGTTCGTATCTCCAACGCGACGCAAGCGCGCGGCGTGTTCCACATTTATGACGCGCACACCGGGACTCCAGGGCAAGTGGGTTTCGGTATCGTCGATCCATTTCCGAATGAAGAAACTCGCGATTCCACGGTCTCACTGAGGCTGGATGACAGCCGCGGCAGCAACTACCTGCAACGCTTCTCGTTCGGCTTCAATCGCCTGACGGACCGCTTCAACAACAACGAGCCGTCCCGCACTCAGCCATTGGCGGCATTGGTGCGCGATGTCCCCGGCACGATTCCCGCCGTGTACTTCGCCGCGTTGCTGAACCCGTTGGCTCTTCCAACGCAAATTCCCGCCGGCCTTCGGCTCGTTCAGAGCACAGCGTTCTTCGGTCCGTCCAACTCGCTTAATTTGACCGAACGAAGAACAGGCGGTTATCAGGGCACGCTTTCACATCGTTCCGGAGTCGCGATCTTTGGATACGACTATCAGAACCAGAGCGGGAACTTATCCGGCATCGACGCCTCGCGCAACAACCATGGATTTTTCGGCAGCGTGCAGGAGAGCATCGGTCACCGCCTCTATCTGATCGGTGGGGCTCGTGTCGAACATAGCAGCGCATTTGGAACCATCGGCTCGGGACGGGGTGGCGCCAGCGTCCAGTTGTTGGGCGAACACACGGCGCTCTCATCCGTTTCTTTGCGGCTGAGCGCCGGCCGTGGCGTCACCGAACCAAGCTTGCTCCAAAACTTCGCTAAGGCGACCTTCTATCACGGTAATCCGGCGCTGCGGCCAGAGGATACTACAACGTACGAAGCCGGACTTGTTTCGGAATGGTTCCATCGGCGGATCCGCGCCGATGTGACGGCGTTCCGCAACTCGTTTCACGATCTCATCGCGTTCGTCACGGATTCCTGGGTGAACATCCAGGCCAGTTGGGCGCGGGGTGTCGAAACATCCCTCGAAGCTCACCTGACTCGCAACATTCGTGTCACGACGAGCTACACGCGGCTGTACACGCGCATAACCAGCTCCGTGTCGCCGAACAATTCCACCACAGGCATCGGGCGCGAGCTGGTACGGCGTCCACGCAATTCCGGAGCGGTCTCGATCGCGTTGACGCCGCGACGCTGGTCGTTCGTAGCCGGCGGACGATTCATGGGCGAACGCCAGGACTCCGACTTTCGATTCGGCGTGACCCGCAATCCAGGCTACGAGAACATCTACGCCAGCGGGTCTTTTCAAGCGACCAAACACGTCACGCCGTTCTTGCGCTTGGACAATCTGCTGAATGAGCGCTACGAAGAGGTGCTGGGTTACCAGGCGCTCTCGCGCAGCGTGGTCGGCGGCCTGCGTCTCACTTGGTAGATTTGAGTTTTTTCAAAATCAGCGAATCGCGCACTCGATCGGGCAGCCGGTTGAGCGCGATTCGCACTTTCGCATCGCTACCGACGATGTAGCGCGTCTTGGGCCTCGACGCCGTGAGCGCGTGTTCCACGGCTTTGACCACCTCTTCGGCGGGAATCGAGTTCCGCGCCGCTTCCGCCGATCCAGCCTTGATCCCGTCGATCAACGGCTGATACAGCCTGAGCAATTCCGGCGAGGCGCCTGCCAACGACCGATCGGCATCGGCCGCCGATTTTTCCCAGATCGGCGTTCGTATCGCGCCTGGTTCGATGATCGAGACGCTGATTCCCCAGTGCTTCAGTTCCATGCGCAACGAATCGGTCAGGCCTTCCAGTGCGAATTTCGACGCGGAGTACGGGCCGGCGCACGGCAACGCGCTGCGGCCGGCGATGGAGCCCATGTTGACGATCCGCCCTTGACCCGCGCGCAGCTTCGGCAGGAAGGCCTGCGTCACAGCGATCTGACCGATCACATTGACCTCGAACTGTTGGCGCCACAATTCGAGCGGCGCCATTTCGAGCGGTCCGGCCACCACGATCCCGGCATTGTTCACCAGGCCGGCGAGGGGACCATCGCCCACCGCTTTGACGGCGGAGGCGATCGAGCTGGCGTCCGTGATATCGAGCAGCACCGGCAGCAACCGCTCGGAGGCTTTCTTCTTAAGCGCCTCAGCGTCAGCCGGCTTTCGAACGCCGGCCAACACGCGGAATCCAAGCTGATCCAGGCGCAGCGCGCAAGCCAAACCGATACCCGTGGACGCCCCTGTGACAACGACGTTACCCGAAGCCATGCAGCTATCATAGAAGCATGTCGTCAGCACCACAAAGCCAGGGCCCGTCGCCGGCACTCATTTTCGATACGTTGAACGGGTATCAGCGCACCAACGCGCTGCGCGGCGCCATCGATCTCGACTTGTTTACGGCCATCGCGGATGGCAACACTACGCTCCCGGCGATTTCGGCCAGGATCCAGGCTTCGGAAAAAGGCACGCGCGTTCTGTGCGACTTTCTGACGATCCTCGGATTTCTGACGAAGCAGAACGGGCAATACGGTCTTACGCAGGACTCGGCTGTTTTCTTGAACCGCAAGTCGCCGGGTTATATGGGCTCGATCGCCAACTTTATCGGCGATACACGGCTCACCGATAATTTCCGAGACATCGCCGCCGTCGTTCGCAAGGGCGGCACGCTGGCGGACGGCCAAGGCACGGTGGAAGCGAATAATCCCTTGTGGGTCGGATTCGCAAAATCGATGGCGCCGGTGATGTTCATGCCCGCCGAGCTCATGGCCAAGCTGCTGGGCGCCGATGCTGCTCCAAAATGGAAGGTTCTGGACATCGCCGCTGGACACGGAGTTTTCGGCATCACCATCGCCAAACACAATCCCAATGCGCAGATCGTGGCGCAGGACTGGGAGGCGGTGCTGGCGGTCGCCACCGAAAACGCGCAAAAGGCTGGAGTCGCCGCGCGCCACTCCACCATTGCCGGCGACGCTTTCGAAGTCGACTTCGGCGCCGGCTACGACGTCGCGCTCCTGACGAATTTTCTGCATCACTTCGATGTTCCAACCAACGAGAAGCTGCTCCGCAAGGTCCATCAGGCGCTCGCACCGGGCGGCCGCGTTCTCACATTGGACTTCGTTCCGAACGAAGACCGGGTCTCTCCGGCAATCCACGCCACGTTCAGCATGATGATGCTGGGCACCACACCCGCCGGTGACGCCTACACTTTTTCCGAATACGGCCGTATGTTCAAAAACGCGGGGTTCGCGCGTAGCGAATTGCACGAACTGGCGCCGGCGCCGCAGCGAGTGATCGTCTCCTACAAGTAACTTGATCAACAAGCTAGTCGTTGAAAACCTGAAGCACCGGCCGGTTCGGACGCTGCTGAGCATTGTCGCGATCAGCATCCAGGTCACGATGGTCCTCACGCTGGTTGGCCTCAGCCGGGGAATGTTAGACGAGCAAACCCGGCGAGTTCGCGGCATTGGCGCCGACATTCTGATTCGCCCGCCCGGCAGCGCGATCGTCGTCTCGGGCGGCCAGATGTTCGAGCGAATCATTCCCGTGATCATCGATAAACAGCCGCACGTGCGCGCGTCCACTGGAGCGCTGGTCTATGGAACGGACATGCTGAATTACATCACCGGCGTAGACCTGCCTCAATTCAACAAGCTCAGCGGCGGATTCCGATTTGTTGAGGGAGGTCCGTTCCAGGGCGTGGACGACATCATGGTGGATGAGCTATGGGCCAAGGACCACAAGGTTCACGTCGGCCAGCCGGTGAAGGTCATGAATCGCGACTGGCGTCTCTCGGGAATTTATGAGCCCGGAATGCTGGCGCGCATGGTGGTGCCGCTGGCCAGGCTGCAGGAGCTGACCGCCAATACCGGCAAGGTCACAATGGTATATGTCGCCGTCGATCAGCCGTCGCAAGTGAAACCCACCATCGATGCGCTGGCAGCCAGGCTAAAAGAGTACAAGGTGTTTTCGATGGAGGAGTTCACCGCGTTATTCTCAGCGGGCAACGTTCCCATGCTCACCGAGTTTATTTGGGTGGTCATCGGCCTGGGCGTGCTGGTGGGATTCCTGGTCGTTTTTCTCTCGATGTACACCGCGGTGCTCGAGCGGACGCGCGAGATCGGCGTGCTGAAGGCGCTGGGGGCGTCGCCTGGGTACATCATCAACATTCTTCTTCGCGAGACTGCGCTGCTGGCGATCGCCGGCTCGATCGTCGGCATACTGCTCGGATACGTGACGCGCTTTGCGGTCAACAAAATGATTCCCGGCACGTTGATTCAGGCCATTGTTTATGACTGGTGGCCGATCACCGCGGCCATCGCGCTGGTGGGTGCGTTGGTCGGCGCAATTTATCCGGGCCTGAAGGCCGCGCGCCAGGACGCCATTGACGCTCTAACTTATGAATGATCGCGCTCCTATGAATGATTCGCCGATCATTTCCATTCGCGGCCTGCGCAAGACCTACCGCGTGGGCGAGGTGGATGTGCATGCGCTGCGCGGCGTGGATCTGGACGTCCGCCGCGGCGAGTTCCTCTCGATCGTGGGGCCCTCGGGCTCCGGCAAGTCGACGCTATTCCACATCGTCGGAGGTCTGACGCCGCCCACGGCCGGCAGCATTCACATCGACGGCCGGGATCTATTGGGCATGACCGACGCGCAACGCACCGAACTCCGCAAAACCAGCGTCGGCTTCGTGTTTCAGAAATACAATCTTCTGCCAACGCTGACCGCTCGCGACAACATCGAGATTGCGCGCCACATTGCCCACCATGATGGACCCCTCGATCCGAAGTTCGTCGAGATTCTGGGCGTGCTAGGCCTCACGGGGCGCCTGGATCACAAGCCTCGGGCCATGTCGGGCGGTGAACAGCAGCGCGTCGCCATCGCCCGCGCCATCGTAAATCACCCCGCTATCCTGCTGGCTGACGAGCCAACCGGCAACCTGGATACTGAAAATTCGACTGCCGTCCTGGGGCTATTACGGGATCTCAACGACCGCTTGGGTCAGACCATCCTCATGATCACGCACAATCCCGAAGCGGCCGCCTACGGCCATCGGATCGTCAAGATGCGCGACGGCCGGATCGAAGAAACATAACGGAACAAAGCACCGGCTAGAGGCGTATTCTTTAGACAGGGAGAGAGGTGTACCCAGATGAAATGGGCTTCCTTAGCTGCTTTATTGGTTGCCGCCGCCGGGATCGCGTTCGCCGACACGCATTATCGCTGGCAAGAGAACTTCAACCGCGTGGAGCTCGAGATTCGTGGCACGGTGGAGTTCGCCGATAACGATTCGGACGTTAAGACCATCTCGTCGGATGGCTATTTCCGGCTCGAACAATCGGGTCTAGGATCGAGCCGTACTTATCTCGTTCGTCCCGGGTCGAACGGCATCGAGCGGATGTATTCTCTGAATGGCAGCTCGAAGGCGTTGGACGCGGACGGGCGGGCTTGGC
>JBGPSX010000116.1:0-9936 GCA_041490325.1 Bryobacteraceae bacterium
CCTCATGACGAAGATGGGCTGCAATCAAGGCTCGTGTCACGGCGCGTTGGCGGGCAAAAACGGATTCAAGCTCACGCTGCGCGGTTACGACCCTGAAGTGGATTACAACACTCTGACCCGGCAATCAGTGGGACGCCGCGTGTCGCTAGCAGAACCGGCGTCGAGTCTGATTTTGCTGAAGCCGACGTTTACGATTCCACATGGCGGCGGCAAGCGCTTCCCGGTGGATTCGCTCGAATACCGCATTCTTTCTGAATGGATCGCCGAGGGTGCGCCGGCGCCGAGCGCGAAAGATCCCGAAGTCACGGGCCTCGAGGTTTTTCCCGCCGCCGCGACGCTCGCCCCTGGAGCGGAACAACAGCTTGTGGTCCGCGCGAAATACTCGGATGGCCGCGTGGAAGACGTGACGCGTTGGGTCAAGTACTCGTCGAGCAACGAGGGCGTTGCCACTGTCGACGATAACGGGCACGTCAAAATGAATGGTGCGGGCGAGGCCGCGGTGACGCTCTACTATTCGAGCCGCGTGCTGTATTCGCGACTTACGGTTCCCTTTCCAAGTCAGATCGCTGCCGACACGTATAGCAAGTTCCCGCGCCGCAATTACATTGATGATCTGGTGCTGGCGAAGCTGAAGAAGCTGCGCATCGCGCCTTCGCCGGCTTGTGACGACGCGACCTTCATTCGCCGCGCTTATCTGGACGCCGCCGGGATTCTGCCGGGCGCCGAGGAAGTGGAGACGTTTCTCGCCGACAAATCGCCGGATAAGCGCAAGGCGCTGATCGACGGGTTAGTCGAGCGGGAGGAGTTCGTCGACTACTGGGCGTATAAATGGTCCGATCTCCTGCTGGTTTCGAGCCGCCGCCTCAACTCTACGGCAATGTGGACCTTCTATGGCTGGATTCGCGACAGCGTCAAAGAGAACAAGCCTTGGGATCGCTTTGCGCGCGAGATTTTTGCCAGTTCCGGGAGCAGCCGCCAGAACGGCGCGTTGAACTATTTCACGCTGCATAAGGACCCAATCGATCTGGCCGAAAACGCGACCGAGGCATTTCTCGGACAACGCATCACGTGCGCGCGCTGCCACAACCATCCACTCGAAAAGTGGACTCAGACGCAGTATTACGAAATGGTCAACTTGTTCGCGCGCGTGGGGATCAAGACCGGGAGCGAGCCGGGCGAGGATTTTATTTTCGCCAAGACCTCGGGCGACGTGCTGCACCCGCGTTTACTGAAGCCGCTGCCGCCCACGCCGCTGGACGGCAAGTCGATTCCAGTGGATTCGCCGATCGACCGCCGCATTGTGTTCGCGAATTGGCTGACGGCTCCCGAGAATCCCTTCTTCGCTCGCGCGGTTGTGAATCGCGTTTGGGCGAATTTCCTGGGGCGAGGGATCGTCAATCCGGTGGACGATCTTCGCGCCACCAATCCCGCTTCGAACGAAGAACTGCTGGCTGCGCTGACCAAGGATTTCGCTGAGCATCATTACGACGTGAAGTACCTGATCCGCACCGTCATGAATTCGGGCGTGTATCAACTTTCATCGCAAGCCAACGCGACCAATCAGGACGACAACGTTTTTTACTCGAAGTACATTATCAAGCGGTTGCCGGCTGAGGTGATTTTGGATGCATACGCACAGGTGACTGGAGTGGCGACGCCGTACTCGGGTTATCCGGCGGGGACGCGGGCTTTGGAACTGCCTGACACGCAGGTGAAGTCGGAGTTTCTCACGGTGTTTGGGCGTCCGGCGCGGAATATTTGCGACGTTTCCGAGCGTTCGTTGGACCCCACCATCTCGCAGGCGTTGCACGTGATCAATGGCGATACGTTGAACAAAAAGCTGAGCGCGGGCGATGGGTATGTGGCGCTGTTCCTGAAGCTCGGGTTGTCGGATGCGCGCATTCTGGAGCATGTTTTCCTGACGGCGTTCAGCCGGTATCCGGGCGAGGGCGAGAAGGCGGCGCTGATTGCGGCGTTGGAGAAATCGCGGGCCAACAAGGATGCGCGGAGGCAGGCGCTAGAGGATATGTTGTGGGCTTTGCTGACGAGCAAAGAGTTTTTGTTTAATCACTAACTCAAATCATGTCCATCGCTGAATGGTTGCGGATTGTGGCGTACGCACTCTTGCGTGCCGCGTCGCGACTCATCGCGACGCCCGGGCGTTCACACAAGTGTGAACGCGGCACGCATGAGTGCGTGCGCCACGGCGTCCTCCTCCTATCCATGGCGGTTTTGTGCCAGGGTGCGGCGCCTACTTATAAGGATGTCGCGAAGATCTTCGCAACGCGATGCTACGGGTGCCACACTTCTTCCGTCAAGATGGGGAGTCTCAATCTTGAGTCTTACGACGGATTGCAACAGGGCGGAAACCACGGACAGATTGTTGTTCCGGGCAAGAGCGCCGAGAGCCGGCTGTACTTGCTGATCGCGGGCAAGTTGACGCCGTCGATGCCGATGGACGGAACTACCCTCAGCGCCGAGCAGATTGAAACCATCCGGGTCTGGATTGACTCGGGCGCGCCCGGCGGCGTTGCGGCTCCAACGGCCGTCGCCACATCCCTACCCAAGATCGCGCCGAGGACGACCGTCGCGCCGCAAATTTTCGATCTCGCATACGGTCCCGATGGCAGACTGCTGGCACTCGCAGGCTACGAAGAAGTGCGGCTCATAGACGCTGCCACGAAACAGCAAGTCGGAAAACTCGACGGCCATGCTGGCGCTGTCCGCGCCCTCGCGTTTTCGCGCGATGGAAAACTGCTAGCCGCGGCCGGCGGGTTGCCCGCGCGTTCGGGCGAAGTCCTGATCTGGGATGTCGCGCAACGAAAACTGATCCACACCGTTCGCGGACACTCCGACTGCATCTACGGCGTGGCGTTTTCGCCCGACGGCGCAACCATCGCCACCGCCAGTTATGACAAGCTCGTCAAGCTCTGGGACATCGCGACGGAAAAAGAGATTCGCACCTACAAAGATCACATTGACGCGGTCTACGCGGTCGCGTTCACTCCCGATGGCAAGCGGTTGGTTACCGGCTCGGCTGACCGTACCGTGAAAATCTGGAACGTCCAAACCGGGGAGCGGCTGTACACGCTCTCGGAATCGCAGGACGGCGTCAACACTATCGCTATCGATCCCACCGGCCGACTGGTCGCCGCCGGTGGCTTGGACAAAAGCATCCGCATCTGGTCGCTCGGCGAATCGAGCGGGACACTACTGCATTCGTCGATGGCGCACGAAGACGCGATCCTGCGGCTGGCGTGGTCACCCGACCGCGCTGAACTGCTTTCGTCGTCCGCTGACAAAACCGTGAAGGTCTTCCGCGCGTCGGATCTCAGCGAGCTTCAGTCATTACCGGAAACCGACTGGGTGTACGGACTCCAGTTCGCACCGGACGGAAAAATGTTCGCAATCGGCCGCTTCGACGGCAACCTCACCATCACCCGATGAAACGAATACTCGCTGCTTTTGCAACTGTGACTCTTTGGGCCGCCAGCACGGACCATCCCACCGGCAACCGCACCACTCCGCCGACGCTCACCTCCGTCAATCCTGTGGGCATCGCGCGCGGCACAACCGTCGAGATGACGGTGGAAGGTTTGAATCTCGCGAAAGCAACCGCTATTTACTTCAGCGAGCCAGGCATCACGGGCAAGATTCTCCGGCTCAAAGAACTTCCGGACCTGGCTGACATCCGGCTCGGCTCCAATGGCACGCCCTCGACTGTGGACGTCGGTCCGTTGCCGCCGCGCAATCAGGTTACGGTTGAAGTCGACGTGTCGCCCGACGCCGAAATCGGCCCTGTTCGTTTTCGATTGTTGACGCCGCTCGGCACCAGTCCCGAGGGCCGATTTGTAGTGGAGCCCTACTACGGCGAGAGCAATGACAAAGAGCCGAATGACACGCTCGAAAATGCGGTCGAAGTTTTTCTACCGGCGATTCTGACCGGCGCCATCTCGAAGCCGGGCGATGTGGACACCTTCAAAATAAACGTCAACGCCGGGCAGCAACTGGTCTTCCTAAACGGAGCGGCGCTAATCGGATCGGCTCTTCAACCCGTGGTGAGCATCCTGGCGGCGGACGAGTCCGTGATCAAGGAATTTGGCTCCGGCGGCGGCATGGACTCCGTCAGATTCGCGCATCGATTCGAGAAGGCCGGTGTCTACTATATCCGCATCACAGACTATCAGCACGAAGGCAAGAATAGTTATTTCTATCGATTCATCGTGGGCGATTTCCCGTTGGTGACATCGGCGTTTCCGCTGGGGCTCGAGACCGGCACGACCAACGAAATCGCGCTCTCGGGCTTCAATGTTCCGGCCAAGCTGAAGCTCAAAGGCGAGCTAGGCGGATCTTCGGAAGACTCGATGCTGCTGCGGCCGGAACACTCGTTCAATCAACTTCGGCTGGCTCTCGGGCGGGAGCCGGAGATCGAGGCGGTCGCTGGCCAGCAGGTCTCCTTCCCGGTGACGATCAATGGACGCGTTTCAGCGGCCGGGGGCAACACATTTCGATTCCACGCCCGCAAGGATCAGAAGCTTGTCTTCGAAGTAGACGCCAGACGACTCGGGTCCGAGTTGGACTCGTTCGTTGAAGTGCTGGATGCCAAGGGCAGCCGCATCGAACGTGCAGTGGTCCGCGCCGTCACTGAAACCTCAACGTCACTCGCAGAGCGCAACTCGGTGACGCGCAACATCCGCTTCGCCGGCCGCACAGGTTTCAATGTGGGCGACTACGTCATGATCGGCGGCGAGATTGTTCGCATCGAGGAGATTCCCGACAGTCCCGACGCCGACGTCAGTATGGACAGCTTCGGCGGGCAGCGCATCGCCTATTTCGACACATCCACGGAAGCGCATGCGGTGGACAAGCCGATCTACAAAGTCCAAATCCAGCCGCCGGGATCGAACTTCACTCCCAACGGACTCCCGCTGATTCGTTTGTATTACGAGAACGACGACGGCGGCCCTGGATTCGGAAGAGATTCGTTGCTGCACTTCACCGCTCCGGCTGACGGCGACTTCCAGGTCCGAATCAAAGACACTCGCGGGATCTCGGGCGCAAATTTCGCTTACCGGCTCACGGTGCGCGAACCGAGGCCGGATTTTCGGTTGACCGTTAGCCCACGCAATCCTAACGTGCCCGTGGGCGGCACGATTCCGGTTACGGTGACGGCATTTCGTATGGACGGTTTCAATGTCCCGATCGAGGTCACGTTCGAAGGCTTGCCTGTGGGTCTCAAGGCCAGCCGCGCTGTGATTGCGCCGGGCCAGGCGTCCACGACCGTTCTTCTCAGCGCCACAGCCGAAGCGAAGCTCGACGCTGCCGCGCCGTTGAGAGCAATCGGCCGCGCCCAGAACCTGTCGCACGCCGCAAATCCCGAAGACGCGCTGAAGCTCATTGCGCTGATGCCGAAGCCGGATGTCCTGATGACGGCTCAAACGCGCGAGGTAGAAATGGCGCCCGGAAAAACAGCCGAAATCGCCGTCTCGATCGAGCGCCAGAACGGATTCGGTGGACGCGTGCCTGTGTCGGTGATGCACCTGCCGCCGCGAGTGAAGCTGGTCGACATCGGATTGAACGGCGTGCTGCTCAACGAAAACGAAACGCGGCGCACCTTCACCATCGAAGCGCTTCCAAATGCCGAGCCGGTAGAGCAGCTCATCTACGTCGGGGGAATAGTGGAAACGCGTTCCGGCTTACAGAGCACCTATGCCGCGGCGGAGCCGATTTTGCTGAAGGTCAAAAATGGAACAGGACGCTGAAGCGTCAAGCCTCAGCGCCCTATTGCCGCGTCGGTCGGATTCGACCCTGGAGTTATGACTTCTTGGTCCCCTTCGCATTGGGGCTCCAGACATCCGATCACGCCGGACATCCGATCAGACCGATCGTATCACGAAATCTTTTCGCCGATGGACTTGGCCTGCAAGAATTGCAGCAGGTAATCCGGTCCGCCGGCCTTTGAATCCGTGCCTGACATGTTGAAGCCTCCGAAGGGATGCGCACCCACCATCGCGCCCGTGCACTTGCGATTGATATAGAGATTGCCCACGAAAAACTCGCTGCGCGCGCGGCGGATCTTCTCCGGGTTTTTGGAGAACATGGCGCCGGTGAGTCCATACTCCGAATCGTTGGCGAGCTGAAGTGCGTGATCAAAATCGCGCGCCTTGGTCACGGCCAGGACCGGACCAAAAATCTCTTCCTGAAAGAGGCGCGACTTCGAATCGATGTCGGCGATAACGGTAGGCTGGACGAAGTAACCGTCGCCCGGCGCGGCCGAACCTCCCGCGATCAACCGGCCTTCCTTCTTGCCCACTTCGATGTAATCCAGGATCGATTTCTTCGCGCTTGCGTTGATTACCGGACCCATGTAGTTGTTGGGCTCATCCGACGGCCCCACTGTCAGGCCAGCCACCTCGGCTTTGAGCTTTTCCAGGAACTGATCGTAGACAGCTTGATCGACGATGGCGCGCGAACAGGCTGAACACTTCTGTCCTTGATAGCCGAACGCGGACCACAAAACGCCCTTCACCGCGGCGTCGAGATCGGCTTCGCGATCCACGATAATCGCGTCTTTGCCGCCCATTTCAGCGAGCACGCGCTTAATCCAGACCTGCCCCTTGCGAGGTTTCGCGGCCAGCTCGTTGATGCGGAGACCGACATCGCGAGAGCCCGTGAACGCGACGAAACGCGTCTTGGGATGCTCGACGATCACGTCGCCCACCACAGCGCCGCTGCCGACCAGAAGCGAGAACGACTTCGCCGGGAAACCCGCTTCCAGCAATACTTCGGCGAACTTTGCCGCAATGGTCGGCGTGTCGCTGGACGGCTTGATCACCACCGTGTTGCCCGCGACCAGTGCAGCGGTCGCCATGCCGGCCATGATGGCCAGCGGAAAATTCCACGGTGGCACGATAACCCCGACGCCCAAGGGCAGATAGAACATTTCGTCTTTTTCGCCCGGCATCTGCACCAGAGGATCGGGCTTGGCGAGACGCGCCATCTGCCGCGCGTAGTATTCGCAAAAATCGATCGCTTCCGATACATCGGCATCCGCCTCGGGCCAGGTTTTGCCCGCTTCGTACACCAACCACGCGTCGAATTCGAACTTGCGCTTGCGAATCAGCGCGGCCGCGCGGACCAGCATCTCCACCCGCGTCTCCACCGGTGTCGCGCTCCATTCCGGGAAGAATGCATGCGCCGACTCCACCGCCTCTTTCGCCAGTTCCGCCGTGGCCTTGCTGTGAATCCCAACCACTTCGCTCGGCCGGGACGGATTCAGCGACGTTAACTTGTCCGCGGTCTTTACGCGCCGCCCAGCGATCAGCAACTCATATTCGCGGCCCAGCTCGGACCGCACATCCCGCATGGCTTTCTCAATGGCCGCGCGGTTGGCAGGCTTTGAAAAATCCGTGACGGCCTCATTCGTGAATGCCGGAAGCGCCTTTACCGGCTCAAGCATCGTGGTGCTCATTTGCGATTGGTTATCCCTTCAAATTGGCCGCTGTGCCTTCGACAATTTTGCGGCCTCGCTCGAACATATCCGCGGCGTCGTCGGCCAGCTTGCGGCCGCGATCGTACATTTCCTTGCCCCGGTCCAGCATCTCTTTGCCGGAATCCGCCAACGCCTCGCGGCCCTTCCTGGTCTGCTTCGCTATCTTGCGCCGTGTCTCTTCACCGGAATTCGGAGCATAGAGCAGCGCGATGGTTGCTCCTATCGCAATCCCGGCCACGAACCAAACTACTTTACCGCTATAATCTTCGTCCGCCATAAATCCTCCCTCGTTCATTCTACCGCCGAGCCTGCTGTTATCCTCAAAGCATGAGCGCCTCCGAGGATCTGATCACCGTCTATCGCTCCATGGATGCCACCGCCAAGGAAGACGGCGAGATCATCGTAGGCTTGCTCGCGAACAACGGAATCTCCGCGGTTCTTCTGAATGACGAAGCGCCGGGAGTGATGGAGGGAACCTATGAAGTGCGCGTTCCCGCCGCGCAGGCCACGCAGGCCGACCAGTTGATCGCCGAAAATCCTCTTGCGGATGAAGTGGAGGAAGTGGACGATTCCGAGAACCTCGATCTGGTGACGATCTATCAATCCGGCGCTGCTATGGGAGAGCTCCAGGCACTGGGCATCAAGAGTCTGCTCGAATCCAATGGAATCGCGGCGGTGATGGTGGGGGATTCCGTCCTGCCGAATCTGCCTTTTGAATTGAAGGTCGCAAGAATGAATGTGGATGCGGCGCAGAAGCTGATTGCTGAGACGGAACAAGCCAACCCGCCACAAGCCGAAGGGTGACAGCGTGGCGCACGCACTCTTGCGACGCACTCTTGCGTGCCGTGTTCGCACTCATGCGAACACTTTCCCGTCATGAAAACCCTTGCGTTCACACGAATGTGAACGCGGCACGCAGGAGTTCGTGCGCTACGTCATTCTTCGCGTAAGACGATCGCGGGGTCGATTTGACTCGCTCGCCAGGCTGGCACGAAGCTCGCTACTACTGACCCGAGCGCGAGAACTACGGCAGTTCCCAGATAGCTGAGCCAGTCCGACGCTGGGATCTCGAACAAGAAGGCGGCCAATATTTTCCGCATCGCGAAGGCTGCCGCGATTCCGATGACTAGGCCTACACCGGTCAAGCGCAGAGACTGTGCTATGAATTGCTGGACGACACCGGACGCTCTGGCGCCCAACGCCATCCTGAGTCCGATCTCGCGCGTGCGAGCTTGCACGATGTAAGAGCAAACACCGTAGAGGCCCGTTAGCGCCAGTGCCAGCGCGATGGCCGAGAACGCTGCCAGAACCACGGCGCGGAACCTTGCTGGCGCCACGCTTTCTGCTACCGCAGCCTGCATGTCCGTAAAGCGAACCACAGCCTCCGGCATCAGCGCGGCCGCGTTCTTGCGAAGCGCGTCAATGAGCGGCGTGGTGGAACCTTGCACGCGAAGCGTCAAGTACATTTGCGACGACGAATCCAAGTGCTGCAGGTAAGGCAGGTAGAGCTGCGGCCCCGCCGGTTGCGAAAGCGTACGGATATCCCCGATGACGCCTACGATGGTGATGAACTCCCCTCGGTCCAACCCGAGTTGGAATCTGTGACCGATGGGATTCCCGCCATCGGGAAAGAACGCCTTCACGAACGCAGCGTTCACAACCGCAACATCAGGCGCCGAGCGCGTATCCTGCGCGGTGAAGTCGCGCCCCATGCGCACGGGAACGCCAAGGGTCTGGAAGAATCCCGGGCCCGCCAGGTGCCAGTCCGCATAGTAACGCCCCAGTTCCGAAGGCGGGACCTTGGGCCGTCCCTCAAGAAGGGCTGCGCCGGATTGCCCGGATTCGCGCGCGGGCAGATCGCGATTCCAGGCCACGGCTGCGACGCCCGGAAGACCAAGCGCGCGATCCCGCATCTGCTGGTAGAATTCCGCTTTGCGGGTATCGTTCTCTTTCCCGACCGCGCTCAGATCGCACTCCATTATCGCCAGGTTCTCGGTTCTAAATCCCGGATCGATGGACGTGAGACGCGAGAAGCTTCGCAATAGAAGTCCCGCGCCGACCAGCAGCAGCACCGAGAACGCCACCTCCGCGACCAGCAGGCTCGAGCGCAGGCGATCGCCGCCGCCTGTTGAGGAACGAGTGGACGTGTGCGCTAAAGCCTCTTGCACGTCGGAGCGCCAGATGCGCCAGGCCGGGAGCAGCCCCGTCAGTCCGCCGCACAGAACACTCGCCAACACAGCGAAACCGATCACGGTTTGATCCATGCTGGCTTGCGCCAGCCTCGGAATCGGGAAGGGGTTGAACGCGATCAGAGAGTCGCGCAGCCAGACTGCCAGCAGCAATCCCAAAGCGCCGCCGATAAACGAAATCAGCAGGCTTTCTGAAAGCACAACCTCGAACAGATGATGAGCGCGCGCACCCAGCGCCATGCGGATGGCGAGCTC
>JBGPSX010000117.1:0-9911 GCA_041490325.1 Bryobacteraceae bacterium
CCCTGCCGAGGACGCGACGTGAGATTCAATATATCTTGTTCACCTGGACTGGCGTTTGCGCTTACTGTGGCGCCAAAGCAAGAGACGCCCGCAGTCCATAACACTTAACGTAGTAATACTAGGCGCCGATGGCAGATTCGGCTACCGGCGCCTTCCGCTTTATTGGAGTAAGCCTGACCGGCATCCGTTTCTTGTCAGGATGGATGGCAAACTAGCAGGGTTGGTTTTGGTGAAGCAAGGCTCGGAGATCTCCGGCAGTGAGACTATCTGGGATATGGCAGAGTTCTTTGTTGTTCGTGGGTACCGAAGGCGTGGAATTGGAACTGAAATAGCTCACGACGTGTGGAGGCGGTTTCCGGGGTTCTGGGAAGTTCGCGTCATGGAGTCGAATGGTCCGGCGCGCCATTTTTGGGAGCGAGCCATCTCGGCATTTACCGGTGAGACGATCCATCCAGTTCGCGTCGAAAAAGGTGGCCAGGGCTGGCACCTGTTCTCATTTGAATCCAAGGGCGTCGCGTAGCAACGCACCCCGCCGCGACTGTGGACGCTGGATACGAATGAGCCGCTAAGCCCTGCGGTTCACTTCACCGGATTCGGCGGGTGCAGATACCCGGCCAGGAATTGGTAGACTTCGCGGCGGGATTCCTTGGCCATCTTGGTGTCGGTGCGATTGAAGTGATGGCCGCCCGGTGCATTCTCGTAAATCTTGTACTCGAACTTCTTGCCGGCCGCTTTCAAGGCGTCGATCAGGTGCCGGACCTCCAGCACATTTACGTCCTCGTCAATGGTGTTGCTGTGGATGAGCAGCGGCGTCTGCAGCTCGCTGGCATGCGTGTAGGGTGACCGGCGAAGATACTCCTGGATATCTTCTCGAACCGTCTTGCCGATGTGATACGGCGCCGAGTAGAGCTGGCGATATCCTTCGGTCTGGTAACCCAGGCGCGCCACAAGATCGCTGACAGGAACTCCGGCATAAGCGACGGCGTAAGTCTGCGGATGCTGGAAGATGTTCATCAACGTGATCAGCCCGCCGTGGCTCCAGCCCATGATGCCGACGCGCTTGGGATCGAGAAAATCGTACTCGCCCAGCATCCATTGAGAGCCGGCGAATACGTCGTCTACCTCGCGCCCGCCGTAGTCGATTTGTTCATAGAAGCCGCGGCCATATCCGGTGCTGCCGCGGTAGTCGGTGGAAATCACCGAGTAGCCTTGGTCCACCAGTTCGCGGACGATGTGGGCTTCCGACGTACCGAAATTCGCGTGCACGCCGCCGTGAATCAGGACCATGAGTGGTTGCTTCTTTGAGCGGTCGAGTTTCTTAGGGATGAAGGTGTAGGCGTGAATGATGAGCGGATTGGTGGCGCCTGGGGCGTTTGGATTCGAGACGCGATGTGGCGGAAGGCTGGTGTACTGGACTTTGTCGACGTCGGCAATATCGCTGAGCTTCTGGTACCACATCATGTCGTCGACAGCTTTGAGGATCTCGTCCCAGCGGCCTTCCGGTGGGCCGGGCGCCGGAGATGCTACGGCGCCGCGTCCTGCGCCCGCGGTTGGGGTCGCGGGTATGTTAGGTGGTTGGGCTACTAGCGAGACTACAAAGAGTAGTGCGATTAGTGGCTTCATGGGGAACTACTTAGTTTATCCAATGACGCTCGCATCGGTGTGGCGCACGCACTCGTGCGTGCAGCGTTCACACTCGTGTGAACGGGTTGTGTCTGCCCGCACCTAGCGTGCGCATGAGTGCGCACGCGGCACGCAGGAGTGCGTGCGCTACGCGGGAAAGAATTTGCGCAAGATGGGGAAGAATGTCTGGATGAATTGCACGCCTGTTTCAGTAGCCAGATCATCGCGGCCGTTTTGGATCGGCACTACCACTCTCACTAGAGCTGTGTCGGTGCGGTTGTATCGCAGCGCGTCCCAGGCTACGAAGGCGGCGGCCCGGTATTCGCTCGCCACCACGCGATCGCGCGATTGGTACCAATACAAGACCGCGGATTTGCTGTCGCCTTTCTGGACAACGTACCGGTTCACTTCGATGGGCGCGGTGCGTCCGGGTACGGTGACCGGAATCGTGTCAGAGATGGTCCACACCCAGCCAGAGCCCGGCAGGCAATTCTTCGGAGAGTGCGGCGTTTGCCCGGCTCGCTGAGACTTGAAGAAGGCCACGAACAGATTCGCGGCCTGGCTGGCCGGCGTCCCATACTCACGCGTCACGTAGTCATCCGCCCGCAAGACATCCTTGACGTCGGGTTCCATCACGCCTTGCTGCGTCATGCGCCAGGGGCCGATCTCGATTGGGAAATCGTCGAGCGGCTTCGAGACCGGGATGGACTCGCCACGGGAAAGTCCGTAGAACACCGAAGCTTGCAGCAAGAGAAAAGCGCTGAGGATCATGGCTGCGCGGCTCTTTAGGAAGCTGAGTTGCATAGCGTCCTACGCCTCGGCCCTGCCGTGACCGGCCGCTTCATAAACGCGGTTCACTACCTGATGAAAAACGACCAGCAATAAGAGAGCCACCATGAACAGCACCCAGCCCTCGAAGGTGTGCAGCACTCCTTGGGCAAGGTCTGTCCGGTATTCGCTCATCACTCCGGCTAGAGTGACGCGCGTGGCGTTAGCCGCAATGGCGATCGGCACGGTTGCGAACAGCAGCAGCCAGCGCATCCACACCTTTTTGTCGAAGAAATACGCGTAGATCAATGCCAGAAACGCCAGCGACAGCAGCGATCGGATGCCGCTGCAGGCTTCCACCACGGACAGTTTCTGGCTGGCGAGTTCCAGTATGTTTCCATCGCGCAGGACGGGAATGCCAATCAGACTCAACACTTTTTCTGCGACGCTCGAAGCGAAAATCTGAAGTGGCAGGGTGATGCGGGCGTAGATGATGGCAGGCAAGGGAAACAGGAAGACCAGCAGGAACAGCGGGAACGCCAGCACCTTGAGCGTCCGCGTGCCACCCAGGAACAGCACCGCTCCGATCAGCGAAACTAGAAAAGCTGTGCGCGCGATGAAGATTTGAGCCGCCAAGGTGCCCAGCATCATCTGCAACGCGCCGGCTAGCACTAGAGCAAGTCCCCAATAGTTCGGTTCGGTTTTGATGGCGCTTAGCTCCGAACGGCGGGTCCAGATGATAAAGCCTGCGATGGCCGGAACAAAAAAGCCATGACCCATGTCCTCGTCGGTGGCCCATTGGCGAACCAGTCCATAGAGGATTGGCGCATAACAGGCGACCAGCAATACACCGAACCATACCAAGGCCGTCCAGGGTAAGGATGGTTTTCGAGATGCCGCGTTCTGTCCTGGAACGCTGTTGGCGAAAGTTGCCATGCTATTCCACTGGTGACGTTGGGCGACGCTAGTCTTGAACCAGGGTCTGATGTCACGGACCCAAGCGGACTAGAATAAACTTGTGGCCGTCTTGCGTTTCTTCGTCCCACTGATTGTAGCATCAAGTCTTTTTGCGCAGATGGCGATTTTCCCGCTGTCCCAGGTGCGCGCGGGGCAGCGAGGAATCGGCAAAACCGTGTTTTCCGGCAACAAGATCGAAGAGTTCCAGGTCGAGATTCTGGGCGTCCTGGAGAATATCGGTCCCAAGCAGTCGGTGATTCTGGCGCGGCTATCGGGTGGACCCTTGGAAAAGACCGGCGTGATGCAAGGCATGAGCGGCAGTCCGGTTTACATCAACGGGCGTTTGGTGGGGGCGGTGGCGCTGGCGTTCAACTTTGCGAAGGAGCCCATCGCGGGTATCCGGCCCATCGAAGAGATGCTGGCCGTGGGCGAGGCGGCCGGCAGGGCTGTCCCTGAGACGCGGGCATCCAGAAAAGCCGTTCCTTTCGCTCCCGCGACGGCGGGCTTGGAGTCGGCCTCTGCGAGTCTGATCGAGATCGCGACGCCGGTCTCGTTCAGCGGATTCACCGCCGGCACGCTGGAACGCTTTGGGCCCGAACTCAAGAAACTGGGATTGGAACCGCGCCAGGGAATTTCGAGCGGCGCCAAGGTGCCGCCGAGGATGGGTAATCCGGCGCAGTTGCGGCCGGGCGACATGATCGCGGTGGAGCTTCTCTCGGGCGATTACTCCATCGGCGCTGAGGGAACGGTTACGCACGTGGACGGAAAGCAGCTCTACGCGTTCGGGCATCGCTTTATGTCCGTCGGCAATACCGAGCTGCCGTTCGCGCGCGCCGAGGTGATAACTTTGCTGCCGAATCTGGCGGCGTCCTTCAAGATCAGTTCTCCGCTGGAGTGGATGGGCACCATCACGCAGGACCGCAGCACCAGCGTCTTCGGCGAATTGGGACGCAAAGCCGAAACCGTGCCGCTGGCGTTCACTTTAAACGACGGCCGGCGCGCTCCGGTCACGTATCAGATGCAGATGGTGCAGGATCGGGTCTTGTCGCCGTTCATTTTGCAAATGGCGATTTATTCCGTCATGGATGCGACCGAGCGCACGCTCGGCTTGGGGAGCTACACGCTGCGCGGCGCGGTGGAATTTCAGAACGGCCTGCCGCCGCTGCGGCTCGACAATACCTACGCGGGCGACTTCAACGTTCCCGCGCAAGCATCTGGCGGAGCAGCAGCGCCGCTGGCTAGCTTGATGAGCGGCGGATTCGATGCGTTGAAGATCAAGCGCGTCACGCTGGCCATCGACGCGTCGGAGCGCAAGCGCTTGCTACAGATCGATCAGATTACGGCTTCGCGGCGAGACGTGCGGCCAGGTGATCCGATCGATTTGACCGTCACTCTGATGGGCGAGAATGGCGCCGAGTTGCAGAAGACCGTTCGTTATACAGTGCCGGTGGGCGCCCCATCCGGGACGTTGAACTTTACGGCGGCTGACGCGACATATTCAAACATGCTCGACTACCAGCAAGTGGCGGCGGGCGTGCCCAAGTCGCCCACGCAGCTCATCTCGTTTCTGAATAACCTGCGCCCCAATACAAAAGGCTACGTGCGGGTGTGGCGATCCGATCCGGCGTTCCAGGTGCAAGGCGAAGACTTACCCGATCCTCCGCCGTCAGTTGGATTAATCCTCTCCCGTGCGCAAGCAGCGCAAGGAGTATTCCTGCCGCGCACTTCCAAAATCGCTGAACTCGAAATCGATCCTGGCAACCGGGTGGTTACAGGATCGAAAACGGTGCAAGTGGAAGTGAAGGAATGACGCGAGCGCGTTGGGTGTTCCTGTTGTGTGGGAGCGTGCTTCAGGCTGCGACCACCACCACCTGGGAGATGAACACGTACCAGGATTTCTTGAAAGGCCGATTCACCGGCGTGTCGTTGGATCGTGACGGCCGGCTGAAGGTGGCGCCCAAGCTGGACACTCTGTTCACGTCTGGCCAGCCGGTGATCTGGAGCGTGGTGCAGGCGCAGGACGGATCGCTTTACACAGGAACCGGTCATCGTGGGCGCGTCTATCACGTCACCCCCAGTGGCGCGAGCACGCTGCTGTGGACCGCCGATCAACCCGAGGTTTTCGCGCTCGCCCTAGACTCGAACGGCGTTCTCTATGCCGCGACATCTCCTGATGGCAAGGTCTATCGGATCGAGAAAGGCAAAGCGGTCGAGTTCTTCGCGCCGAAAACCAAATATATCTGGTCGCTGGCTTTCGCCGCCGACGGGAGTCTGTTCGTGAGCACGGGCGATCCTGGCAACGTTTACCGCGTCGACAAATCGGGCAAGGCCGATCTCTACTATGAAACCGGGCAGTCGCACGTGACTGCGCTCGCGTTCGATGCTCGTGAAAACGTGCTGGCTGGAACCGAGCCGAATGGAATCCTGTATCGCATCAGTGCGAAGGACAAGGCGTTCGTTCTGTTCGATGCCAACCTGCCTGAGATTCGCGCCATCGTTCCGATGCCGGATGGAACCGTATATGCCGCGGGATTGGGCGGTTCAGTCGCCAACCGGACCGGGCCTCTGCTCCCGTCACTCACAACGCCGATGAGCATCACGGTTACCGCGCCCGCTACGTCGGTCACCGTTACCGACTCGGCCTCGGACTCCAATGCCCAGGCCGGCGCCGAGATCAAGCCCAAGGCCGACGCATCCAAACAAACGCAGGTGATCCAGCAAGCGGCGGCGGCTGGGCTGGGTCCCCTGACCGAGATTCCTGGCGTCGAGAAATCGGCCGTGTACAAAATCAATCCGGACTCGACCGTTGAAACGCTGTGGAGTTCGAAAGAGGAAAACGTCTACGGCATGGTGGTGGATCAGAACGGCGCGATCGTATTTGCGACCGATGCGCAAGGCCGGCTCTACCAATTGAGTCCGGACCGCAAGGCGACGTTGCTGGTGGAGACCAATGAGGGCGAAGCGACGCGCCTGCTTCGAGACTCGACCGGCGTGATCGCGGCCACCGGAGACATGGGGAAAGTCTTCCGGCTGGGTAGCAGCGCTGGCGTGGGCGGATCCTATGAATCGCCGGTGCATGATTCGAGCACGACCGCGCGCTGGGGACGGATCACGTGGCGCAGTCAGGGTGGGAAGGTGAGCTTCTCGACGCGATCGGGGAATTCCGCGCGTCCGGATCGGACCTGGAGCGATTGGTCGGAGTCGATTACCGATCCGCAGGCTGCGATTATTCGCAGTCCGAATGCGCGTTACATCCAATGGCGGGCTGAACTGACCGGGCCGGGCGTCACGGTGGAGAACGTCAGCATCGCCTATTTACCGCAGAACAATCCTCCGGTGGTGCGCAGCATCAATGTCACCACGCAGGCGGCGGGCGCTGTATCTCAGAAATCGAGCGGTACGAATTCCTCCAGCGGCGCGGCGTATAGCATTACGGTGACGGATACCGGCGAGGCGTCATCGCCCGCTGGGACTCCGACGCAGGCCGTCGCGCATGGCGGCGGGTCGCAGATCCAGGTGACGTGGCAGGCTGACGATGCCGACGGCGATCATTTAGCCTATGCGCTGTATTTTCGAGGCGAGGATGAGGCTGAGTGGAAGCTGTTGCGATCGAACATGTCGGAGAATTCGATGCTGCTGGATGCCGATGTGCTGGCCGACGGCCGGTATCATTTTCGAGTGGTTGCGTCCGACCGGCCATCTAACGCCGCGAACGTGTCCCGCGAGGCTGAATTGGTGAGCGCTCCGGTGTTGATCGACAATACGCCTCCAGTGGTGACGCTCAGCGCCGCTCGCCGCACGGAAGGACATGTCGAAGTGGATGCCGACGTTGTGGATCAGACGTCGCCGCTGCGCCGCTGCGAGTATTCGATCGACGCCGGCCCGTGGACTCCGGTGGAAGCCGCTGATGGCGTGACCGATTCACCACGCGAGCAGTTTCACATCGCGGTGGACCGCCTGCGCGCGGGCGAGCACCTGCTGGTGGTTCGAGCCTACGACACGGCCAACAACGCAGGCCTGGCAAAGGTCGTAGTGCGGTAGGCAGGCTGGAGAGGCTGCTGAAAAATTCACTGGTACCGCTCCCTTTGGTCACGGCTCGGCTAGGGATTACTGCCGCTGGCCGAGCCGTGACCGCAGGGAGCGGTTTCAAATAATCGATTAGCGGCTAATTTTTCACAGCCCATCAACATTCGGGTTCACTCCAAGTACAAGCGTGGGTTAAAGCCCACTGCGGATTGAAGTCCACCTCACTTGCTACGATGCTAGTTCATGCCGCTCTTTCACGTCGTCGTCCTCGCCGTCATCCAAGCTCTAACTGAATTTCTACCGATCAGCAGCTCTGGGCATTTGGTGGTCATTCCGAAATTACTGGGTTGGGACGATGGCGGTTTGCAATTCGATATCGCCCTGCATGCAGGCACGCTGGTGGCGATCGTCATTTATTTCTTCCGGGATTGGATCCAGATCATCGGTCAGGGCTTCGGATTGAACGTCGGCCAGGATTCCGAACTGAAGCGAAATCGCATGCTGCTGTGGCTATTGGCGGCCGCAACCGTACCTGTCGGCATCGTTGGCCTGTTGTTCGGCAAGCAAGCCGAATCCACTTGGCGCAATCCCTTCCTGATCGCAACGAACCTCATTTTATTTGGCGTGTTGATGGCCATAGCCGAGAAGCGAAGCAAGGGAGATAAGTTGGTTGGAAGCGTCGGATGGGGCGACGGCTTAATCATCGGGCTCGCACAAGCACTTTCGCCGGTTCCTGGAACCTCGCGGAGCGGCGTCACCCTTACGGCAGGCCTTTTTAGGAACCTGAGCCGGGAGGCAGCCGCGCGGTTTTCATTCTTGCTGGCCACTCCCGCTATTGCCGCGGCCGCTCTAAAAGGAGCGTGGGACATTCACAAAGCGGGGGGACTGGCGCCAGAGATGAAAGCACCGTTCCTGGTGGGCACGGTGCTCAGCGGAGCCTTGGGCGTTGTCGTGATCGCATTTTTTCTAAAGTACGTGCGCCGCAACAGCCTGATGCCCTTCGTGTATTACCGGATCGTTTTTGGCATAATAGTAGTCGCTCTGACTGCATTCTCCGCGTAACCGCGGAATGAAGATTTTAGGTCCTACTCGCTTCCAGAGATTCAACGAGGCCGGGGGATTAGTGTTCCTGTTCGCGGGACTCTTCTTCACCCTCTGTTTGATCTCCTATCATCCGCAGGATCCCTCCTTCAACACCGTCTCGGGCGCCAAGCACGCCCATAACCTCACTGGATTAGCAGGTGCGTACATTTCCGATCTGTTCTATCAACTCTTCGGGCTGGGAGCCCTGGGTATTCCAATCTTCATGTGGATGCTGTCGTGGAAGTGGATTCGCTCTGAAGAAATCAAGGCCGCGGTCATGAAGGGCTGCGGCGCAGTGCTGCTTTTCCTGAGTGTGTCGACCATGCTGGCGCTGGGTCCCACGTGGCGGCCGTGGAGCGGAGCATTTTCATCGGGAGGTGTGCTGGGGGAACTGGTGGCGGGTTCGCTGCGAGCCTCGCTCAACCTGACTGGCGCGATCCTGTTGACCGCCATCTGTCTGATTCTCTCGATTTACTTGATGTCGACATTTTCGGTAGTGATGGCCGCGCGTTGGCTGGCCGGGCCATTGAACTATCTATCGAACCTACAGGCGCGATTCGAATACTGGCAAGCTGAGCGGCAACGGCTGGCGCTGGAGCGTGCCCAACAGCGAGCGGAGCGCCTGGCTGCGGCCCAAGCCGAAGAAGAGGCCGAGCTGGCCGCGCGGGAGATGGAGCCGTCGAAGGTCTCGGAATCGCGCATGCCGATCGTCGAGCAGCCGGAGCCGGAGCCTCGCAGGGCCGAAAGAGCTGTCATCGAAAAGCGTGCTCCCGTCGTGGAAGAAGATATTCCGATTCACGCGCTCGAATACGAGGCTCCGCCGCTGCAGGCTCCTCCCCCAGTTCCCGTAGAAGCCGCCGTGGAACCGCGGCACCGGCCCAAACCGCTTGCTCCGGAAACGGTGGAGCATCCGGAGTATCGGCGGCCTGAAACCGAGCTGCTCAATGAAGTTCCGGGGCGAAGTTCCTATGATTCGCTGGAATTGAAGGAAATCGCGGTTCGGATCAAATCCAAGTTCGAAGAATTCAACGTGCACGGCGGCGTGGTGCAGATCAATCCAGGACCAGTGGTCACTACGTTTGAATTCAAGCCGGAAGCCGGCGTCAAGTACAACCGCATCACCAATCTGACGGAAGACCTGTGTCTTGCGCTCGAGGCCGAATCGATTCTTATCGAGCGGATACCGGGCAAGTCGACGGTGGGCATCGAGGTTCCCAACGCCCGCCGTGAAACGATTATGCTGCGGGAAATCCTGGAGTCGGATGCGTTTACCCATCCGCATTCGCCGCTGACGCTCGCGCTGGGCAAGGAGATTAACGGCCGCATCCGCGTGGCCGACTTGGCATCGATGCCGCATCTTTTGATTGCGGGCTCCACGGGCTCGGGAAAGAGCGTGGCCATGAACAGCCTGATCGTTTCGATCCTGTTTAAGGCAACGCCGGACGAAGTGAAGA
>JBGPSX010000118.1:0-9866 GCA_041490325.1 Bryobacteraceae bacterium
AGAATCAGAAATGACGAGAAGACGATGTGCAGAATCCCCAGAATCTTCACATGCTGTGCCATAGCAGCCCCTCCGTTGATCCTTCCGAGACTACTATACGAAAACGCGAGACGCAAGTTCCTTACTTTTCGAACGTGATCTTCGAGTCGGCGCCGAACTTGCGATAGTTGGCGAACTGGATGGTAAAGCGAATCCGCTGCGCGCCGGTCCGGAAATACAGCGTATCGTCGGCATAAGTGGTCACGGGAAACCAGAAATCGCCGTCCACTTTTTCACGCAGGGTAGTGAAGTGCGGAAATAGGTTCTCGTTCTTCAACGAATGGATCTGCGGTACGGCCTGACCTTCGCTCCGGATTATCGAATAGTCCGTCTTTGCGACCCACAGCATCCCCTCAAACAGCCGCTGGCCCTGCAGGAGCTGGCGCGGCCGGATCTGCACCACGTAACAATCGACGCCATCCATCTTTTCTTCGCCGCGATAGTTCGTCTCGTACAGGAAAATCTGATCCTTGGTCAATAGAAATGGCTGCACTTCGCGGATGTCCCGAAAGTCCTCATCCGTCAACTTGAGCCGGCTCAGGGAGTCGGACGGCTTGCCGATCATCTGTTCGCTGCGTTCCTGTTTGGGAGAAAAGATAATATCGCGGACTTCGCGGTAAATCCCGCCTTTCGCGCCGCGATCGTTGAACTCCTCGATGGTGACACTCTGGCGGTAGGTATAGTTGCTCTGCGCGGCCGCAGTTTCGGTTTCCCGGGCAGCGATGCGGCGGATCAAATCGGATGGCGGATCGCTGGCGTGCGCGGCGGCCGCAAAAACAAGCGATGTTAAGATGAAGCAGATGCGCCAGTTCCTGACGACGCTGGTCGTGGTTTGGACGGCGGCCTGCATAACGGCGTACTTTTACTCCCAACAACAGCATATACCGGCGGCCATCGCGTGGGCGGTGATTCCCGCATTTCTCGTCGAGCTGGCTTTCTATCTGGTGCCCGGATTCCCCGCCGCACGGAAGACCTTCGATCACCTTGGATCGAAACCCTTGCGCGCCGCCGTTCTCACCGGCAGCTCGTGTTTGTCGTATTTGGCGGAGAGCATTTCCACCGGCACGTTCCATATTTCTTCGTTGTTCCTGCTGCTGGGCCTCGCGGCCGTGGCTTCGTTTTGGTACGCCTGGTTGCCAGCACGCCTGCCGTTCGACATGTTGTTTCTCGCGTACATGGCGGCGGTCTATCTAAGTAAACCCTTCGACCAGATTTACTTGCAACCGGCGCCGCATGTTCCGCTCGAGATACTCGGAAGATTGATGTGGGTTCGGCTGGGATTGCTGGCCGTGCTTTCGTTGCGAACGATGGAGGACGCGCAGTTCGGTTTTCTGCCGTCGGCGGGCGAGTGGCGAATCGGCGCTCAGCTTTATATTTATTTCCTGCCGGTGGGACTTGCGGTGGGCTACCTGGTCAACTTTGCGCGCTTTCGTCCACAAACATACGGGTTGAAATTCGGGTTGATGCTGATCGGAACGTTCCTGGCTTTTTTATGGGTGGTTGCTCTGGCGGAAGAATTCTTTTTCCGGGCTTTCCTGCAGCAATCGCTGGCGCGCGAGCTGCGCAGCGATATGATCGCCTTGCTCATCGCCTCGACCGTCTTCGGGCTGGCCCACCTGCCGTTCGGCACTTTTCCCAACTGGCGATTCGCGCTGATCGCCGGCATAACGGGCGTGTTTTACGGCTGGGCATTTCTGAAAGCTCACAGCATGCGCGCCAGCATGGTGACGCACGCGCTGGTAGTGACTACCTGGCGCATGTTTTTCGTGAGCTGAGCCGCGGCCTGACTGCGACCGCGGCCCAGGTCCCGCGTTAGTACCAACACCACTCTCCCCGACGGTCGTAGTATCCGTATCGACGATCGCCGAACACCCGGTTCTGGAATCGATAGTCCGGCGCACGCCGCAGTTGTGGATAGCGCCGATCGTAATCGCGGCCGTGATTGTCACGCCGGTCATCGCGGAAGTTGTTTCCGTCATCGCGGAAATTGTTGCCGTAATGCTGCTTGTTCCGGTTAGATCGATGGTCGTCGCGGTCGCGCGGGGCGGCCGACAGTGGCTGCGCCACGGCCATCACGGAACCAAGTACAAAAGCGGATATTGCAAACACCTTTTTCATCGCTGCCTCCTCGGAAGCTCTCTGCTTCCACCTATTTCGACGCTGCACGCGTTCGGAGGACTTCAAGGGTTTGTAAAACCGGCGGATTAAGAACCGGAATTAATGATTTGAAACCGCTCCTTGCAGTCACGGCTCGGAATGGATGCAGTCGCTTGATAAACCGTTCGTTGCAATCGCGCCAGTCGCTTGTTCCGAGCCGTGACCAAAGAGAGCGGTGTTGAGCAACACGTTACAGGCCGAGCAGTTTCGCAGCGTTACCTGAAAGTATCGCGGCCTTGTCGTTGTCCGGTAAGGCCAGAGCGTGGATGCTTTCCAGCATCTTCGGAATGCTTCCGATCTGGTGCGGATAATCGCTGCCCGCCAGGATATGGTCGACGCCTGCGAACGAAATCGCAAGCTCGAGCGCGCGCGGATTGAAGTTCACGGTGTCGTAATAGAAGTTCTTCAGGTATTCGCTGGGGCGGCTGCTAATGTTGGCGCGGCAATCATCGAACGCTTCAAAACCGCGATCCAGCCGCTCGACAAGATACGGAATCGTGCCGCCGAGATGGCACAGCACCCACCGGATTCGCGGGAAACGTTCCACCACGCCTGAGAAAACCAGTTTCGCCGCGGCCAGCGTTGTGTCGAACAAAAAACCAACCAGAGGCATCAGCCAATACTCAGTCATGGCTTCGACTCCTACTGGAGTGGTGGGATGAATGTAGAGTACGGCTCCTTGATCATTTGCCGCTTCATAGAGCGGCCAGAAACGCTGGTCGGCGAGCGCCACGCCGTTGACGTTGCTGAATAGCATCGCACCGGGAAGACCAAGGTGACGGGTGGCGCGCTCGAATTCCTCCACCGAAGCGCGCGGATCGTTCAGCGGCAAGGTTGCCAGGGCCGTGAAGCGGCCTTTCTTCGAAGCAATGACGTGGGCGAAGGCGTCGTTCACCAGCCGCGCCAGACTCACCGCCGTCTCGCGAGTCTCAACATGCGTTCCAGGAGTGGTCAGCGTGATCACCTGCGTGTCGATGCCGTGCTCGATCAACACCTGCTCGCGATAGTCGATGTCGCGGTGCCCGGGAACGGCCACGTTGTAATCGCCGGGGTAATGCAGGCAGGGATTTCCTTCGGGATCAACGGTGACTCTCACAGTGCTGTTTCCCGCGCGCAACGCATCCAGGTAGGCCGGCGGATAGTAGTGGTTGTGAAAATCAATGACGCGCATGAATGATTAGTGAGTGTGGGCGCTCTTGCGCACCCAGAAATAATAAAGAGGTAAGCCTAACACAACCAGCAGCAGGCCGCCGGACGCGCGCCACGGATCTTCGGCAATCCGATAGAACACAATGCCCAGCGAAGCGGCGATGAAGATAGCCGGCACAATCGGGTAACCCCAGGCCCGATACGCCGGCGAATAATCGGCACGGCGGCGCGCACGCATCAATCCGTAAGTCATCAGCGCGAAGAAGATCCACTCGGTGTAGATCACTCGGCTGAACAGCTCGCGATACGTTCCGGTACCGACCAGCACGCACGACCACAAGGCCTGAATCAGAATGGCCCTGTGCGGTGTGTGAAAGCGCGGATGTACCGCGCCCAGCCAAGAAAGCGCCCGATACCGGTCTGCCATCGCGAGATACGCTCTCGGACCCGCCAGGATCACGCCGTTGAGCACGCCGAACGCCGAGACCAGCACAATCCCCGAGATCACCGCCGCGCCTTTGTTCCCGACTAACACTGCGGCAGCATCGGCCGCCACACGCGTGGACTTGATCACGCGATCGAGCGGAAGCAGATAAAGGCAGGCCGCGTTCAGCGCGACGTAGCACACCGTGACGATCAGCGTGCCGATCAGCAACGCGCGCGGGATGGTTCGCTCCGGCTGACGTGTCTCGCCCGCTGAATAGGTCACCATGTGCCAGCCCCCGAACGCGAATAATCCGGCGCCCACCGCGAGCGCGAAGCTGCTGATGGAGAAGTCCGAGGAAATCGCCGTGGCGGCGGCGCTCTGCGCCGGTTTCCCGAACGCAACCACCATGACCAAGATCAATGCGATTGCGACGAGCTTGGCCGCAGTTACGATCGCTTGCAGCCGGCTGCCCTGACGAACTCCGACGTAATTGACGCCGGAGAGCAGCAGGATTGCCACAATCGCGACGATACGAATCCCAATGTCATCCAGCGGGACGAAATAGGCGACATACCGGCCAAATACAACCGAACTGGCCGCGATGATTCCTGAGTGCGCGCTCCAAAACATCGCCCAGGTCCACAAGAAACCAGCAGCGGGTGAAATCGTTTCATTGAGAAAGACGTAGACTCCGCCGGTTTGCGGAAACGCCGACGACAGCTCGGCGCAAACCAGCGCGCCGCACGCCGTGAGAAGCCCGGCAACCAGCCAGACTGCAAAAATGCCGGGAATGTTCGGGACGTAGCGGCTGACCTCGGTGGGTTGCACGAAGATCGACGCGCCAATGATGATGCCCACCACCATCGCGATGGCGTGCGGAAGTCCGATGACGCGATCGAGCGTGGGTCGCGCGGCAGGAGTGGCCAAGCCGGACAGTCTATCACGGTGTTGGGTGGGGTACCGCTTCCTTTGGTCGCGGCTCGGCCAGCGGCATTGGTTGTGAGTGCGTAGCGCCGATTGAGTGCGTAGCGCCGATTGAATGCGTAGCGTCGATTGAATGCGTAGCGTCGATTCAATTCGTAACGTCGATTCAATTCGTAACGTCGATTCAATTCGTAACGTCGATTCAATTCGTAACGTCGATAAAATGCGCAGGCATCCATTCTGAGCCGTGACTGCAAGGAGCGGTTTCCCGGGTTTTCAACCTTCGGTCAGATTTTCCGCAACGATTTCAGAGCATCTTTGATGGACTGCCGGTTACCGAAGAAGTCGGCCCACGGATCGCTGCCGCTTAGAACTTTTTCGTAATTACCGAGATTAAAGCTGGACGGATCGAGCGAAACCTTCACGTCCTTCCAGGCGAGGGGCATCGAATACGGAGCCTTCTCGCGACGCCGCACCGAGTAGGGGGCCACCACTGTCGCGCCAAATCCATTGCGAAATGAATCCAGATAGACGCGGTTCTTGCGCGCTTCAATGCGCGACTCGACAGTCAGCTCTTTTGGATAGGCGGCTGCCAGGCGCTCGCACAGCTCTTTTGCGAAAGGATGCACTTCGGCGTACTCGGGACCCACTCGGATGGGAATAAAGATGTGCAGACCACGGCTGCCCGAGGTCTTGGGAAACGAAATGAGGCCCAGTTCATCCAGGGCAGCCTTGGCCAGCAGACCAGCCTTGGCGGCGTCGGCGAACTTGCCGGAGGTCGGATCCATATCAAACACGATCCAATCGGGCTGTTTCGGACGGCTGGCGCGACTTTGCCAAACGTGCACGGCAATGCATCCGAGATTCACTAGCGCAAGCTCTGTGTCCAGCGATCCGCCGACGACGTAGTGAACATCGCGATTCTGATGCTGGATGGTCTGGATCGGCGTACCCTCGGGCATCCCCTTAGGCGCTTCCTTCTGATAGAAGCATCCCCCACGCATTCCATCCGGACAGCGTTCGAGTGACAGCAGCCGATCGGCTACAAAGGGTTTGAGCCTGGGAAAAACTGTTTCGTAGAAGCGGGCGAGATCCTGCTTGGTGTAGCCTTCATCCGGCCAAAACACCTTGTCCGGATGCGAGATCAACTTTTCTAATTTCACTTCGCCTCCGGGACTCGAACATCCTTCGGACGCTTGTCATCGCGCAAGCCTAGAAAGACCGGCTGCCGCAGTTTGCGATCGTTGGTCCACTCGCCGTACGCAATCTGGGCAACCAGCCGGGGCGCAAGATATGTGACATTCTTCTCTCGCGGCGGATCTGGCAGCGTGGGCGTGCTGCGCACCAACGGCTGGAACTTCTTAAACAACTCCGCGAGCGATTGCTGCGTGAATCCGGTTCCAACCTTGCCGGTATAGGACAACTTGCCATGGTCATAGGCGGCCAGCAGGAGCGCGCCAAAGTGCTGCCGCGAGCCGGCCGGCGCGGTATAGCCGACGATCACGAATTCGTCTTCCTGGTGCACCTTGACCTTCAGCCATCGATTCGAACGGCCTTCGGCATAAGGTGAAGCGGCGTCCTTGGCGATGAGCCCCTCGTACCCTTTGCGTCGCGCCACTTTGTAGGCTTCGAAGCCATTCCGTGCCAGCCGCGTAGACAGAAAAATCTTCGAACCCTTTCCAGTGGGTGCGCCCAGCACCGCTTCCAACTCGGCTCGCCGCGCGGTCAGCGCCTCACCGCGCAAGTCGCGGCCGTCCCGGTAAAGACAGTCGAACACAGCATAGTGTGCTTCCGGCTTCAGATTCTGGAGGAGCTGAAAACGCGACACGCGGCCGCGATCGAATGCCACCACTTCGCCATCCAGCAGTAGCGTTCTTGACGGCAGCACCGCCACCGCTTCGGCTATTCGGTGGAACCACTGCGTCTTATCCTTGGCGTTGCGAGACAACAGCGTTACACGCGAGCCTTCTTTGTACGCGAGAATCCGAAACCCGTCGTACTTCTCTTCGTACACCCAGCCGGAGCGATCGAAAGGCTCACGAACTAGCGTCGCAAGCATGGGTTGCACGCGAAAGGGAATGCGATCGCTCAACGCGCGCGACCCCGAATCGGGTCTCCCTTCGCGGCCTTCTCTACATCGCCGGCGTGGTCTCGAGCAATTTCCGAGAGCAGCCGCTTGGATGCCACCGATCTCGGCTGCGCCAGAGTGACATCTTCGTCCGACGCGAAGCGGTCGCGATGCTTGATCAACAGCCACTGTGGTCTTTTCGAGCCTATCGATGTGCCTACCAGCACCCAAGAACCCTTCAGTTTCTTCCCTTCCAGCGAGAACTTCAACTGGCCCTTGCGCAGGCTGGCGTCCACATCCGGGTCCTCCGGCGTCCAGGTTCCGCGATCCCACAACATCACAGTGCCGCCGCCGTACTGGCCCTCTGGAATAACGCCCTCGAAGCCGCCATACTCGAGTGGATGGTCCTCCACCTCGGCTGCTAACCGTTTGACAGACGGGTCGAGTGAAGGCCCTTTTGGGATTGCCCAGGAAAGCAGTACGCCGCCCCATTCCAACCGGAAGTCGTAGTGCAAGTGGGAGGCCTGATGTTTCTGAATGACGTAGGCAAGCTGGGGTTTCGCCGAGCCGCGCGAGTTCGCGGCTCCCTTAGGCTCGCTGGTAACGGCGAAATTTCGCTTTTTGCGATATTCCGTTAGAACTGACTTGGATCCGCGGGAACCGCTAACGGACTTGCTCATGATCGTCGGCTTTGTTCAGGTTTTGCACAAACTCGAGTATGTCGTAACGCGGCATGGCGCGTTCTGGAACGAAACTGTTGAGCGCATCCTGCTCGTTGGCATAAACGTTCAACTCGGTTGTAGTTCTTAGGATATCGGACAGACTGGTCTGTGACGCACCGAAATTTGAAAGCACCAATCTCCCGCCGGCTTCTCGGAAGCGCTCCGCGCAATAGACCAACGTCCCAAATGCCGCGCTGTCGATTTCGGAAACGCCGCTGAGGTTCAGGATGACGTTCCTTCGCCCATCTTTAAGCAGAGCAAGTAATGTTTCACGCAACAACGAGTCTTCGGGCCCGAGTACTACGGCGCCCTCCAGGTCTAGAACGACAACTCCTTCTCTCTCATGTTGCTGTACTTGAAGGTGCATGGAATTCCCCGAATCGATTATTAGATGCGTACAGGTTGACAGGAGTTTCCGCTAGGTGTCTTTTACGTGCAACGATGTGATAAGGAAGGTCAGGATGGTGAAACTAAGGCCGTGGTTGCTGATTGGCATTGCCGTATCCCTGGCAGTCTGCACAGCCTTGGGCCAGCGAGCTTTCCAGCAATACCCAGCCTTTGAATATTTCGACTTTCCCCTGCCGCCCGATTGGCAAACTCCTGGTGAGTGGGCATTTGCGCGATTGATGTATCCACCGGTCGCTTACGGCCGCTACAGTCGCGGCTGGGGACGCCGGCCGCTTATGGATTGGCACCAGGGTTATTCGAGTTGGACCATCGACTATCCCCGATCGGACCGCCATCTTTCGGCTGCCGTGCGACGTTTGACGCGTGTTCAAGCGCGCTCCGTGGAACAGTCCGTTAATCTCGAGGACGGCGATGAAGTCTACAACTGGCCCTGGCTTTACGCGGTCGAAGTAGGACAGTGGGAACTCACCGATCAACAGGTGGCAAGACTTCGCGACTTCCTGTTGCGCGGCGGATTCTTCATGGTGGACGACTTCCACGGGACGCAGGAATGGCAAGTCTTCATCGCCAGCATGCAGCGCGTGTTTCCGGACCGGCCCATCGTGGATCTCGACGATCGCGATCCGATCTTCCATACGATTTTTGATCTGGACGATCGCTATCAGGTGCCTGGCGCGCAGTTTCTGCGTTCAGGAAGGACCTGGGAGCAAGATGGATACGAAGCGCGCTGGCGCGGTATTTACGACGATAAAGGCCGGCTGATGGTGGCGATCTGCCACAACATGGATCTGGGCGATTCCTGGGAGCATGCCGATAACCCGATCTATCCGGAGAAGTACTCGGCGTTGGGGCTACGTATCGGCGTCAACTACATCGTGTACGCGCTGACGCACTAATCGCTACTGGGATTTGTTCTCGTCGAAGCACCAGTGCACTAGAGGTTCGGCGTAGTGGCCCTCGTTCGCTTTGAATAGGTCATCCAAACTCAGTTTCTGAAACTCGAAGGAAATCTTCCCGTCCGCCAACACGGTCGCCAACAAATATCCGTACACGCCGGTCATAGCTTTTTGCGCAGGACCCGCTTCGGCCGGAAGCTGGTAGCGAACCGCGCCCGCTGTTCCAACGATCCAGCCCGGCAGGACCTTGCCTTTCCAGTCCTCGGTCTCGAAGATGTTCTCCATGTAGAAATGCGAGTGGCTGGCGAGCACGTAGACATTCTTGTGAGCGGTGTTCTGGGCGTGCCAGAGCGCTTCGTACACTTGCCGGCCGCTCTTGTCGCCTTGGGGAAAATCGCTCATGCTGTGGCTGCGACCGATGCTGCCCGGCAGCGACGCGTGCATACCCACCACGATGGTCTTAATCTCCGGCGATTCCTCCGCCCGCTGGATGACCGAACGAATCCAGGTCAGTTGCGCATCGTTGAATTGATCCGGACTGGCGTTGTCGAGCGAAATGAAGTCCACGCCTCGATTGATCCAGTGATAGTAGGTCTTCAACTTGTGATCCGCCGGATTGTCCTTCAAACGCTGTGCGCGGATGGCAGGCGTTTCCAGCCAGTCGGCAAATTGGATCAGCCATGCGTCTCGGGAAGCCGGCGGAATGGTCTCGTGATTCCCGATGCCGAGGTACACCGGAACATTTTCAAAATGGGAGACTTGATTTGCGATGAAATCAGGCCAGGCCGCCGCCAGATAAGCGCTGATGTTGAGTGGCTGCATGGATACGTTTAACTTCGGCGGCGGAACCATGTCTTCGTCGAACATGTAAATCGCCCGGAAGTCGCCGAGGTGCCAATAGAACTCGGCGCGATTGCGCTGTGCGCCGTCGGCGATGGCCGGCATGACGATGTCACCGCAATTCCGTGAGTCGCCCGAGACCGCGAACTTCCACGAAGAGGCGGGCGGTTGCGCCAGCAGCGATCCGCACAGGAACCACAGAATTCGTCGCATCAGGCCTGACTGTAGCAAGTTCC